>NZ_JAIQLH010000211.1 GCF_020037025.1 Streptomyces huiliensis
GTCGCCGCGGGGCGCCGGCCCGAGCCCGCGCCCCCGGACGCCCGTCCGCCGCTGCCCGAGGCGGCCCGACGGCGGCTGGAGCTGCTCCTCGGCGAACGGGCCGCGGTCGGGGACCGGCGCCGGACGTCGGCCCCCGACCTTGTCGAACTGCTCCCCCAGTGGCTGGCCGCCGCCAACGGACACGGCTACCGGCCTCCGGACGCCCTGCTGCCCGGCCTCCTCGACGCCGCCCGGGCGCGCACCGACCTCCGCCCCGAGGCGCTGGCCTTCGCCGGGCTCCGCGGCCTGTGGCTGGCCCGCCTCAACCCGCAGTGGACGTACGCGCTCCGCGCCCACCCGGCGGGCCCGGCGGCGCCCGTCCCCGGCGCACCGGACGCGGCCGACGCCGAGGAGCCGCGACGTCTGTGGCGGGAGGGCCTGTTCGCGGAGCGCCTGGCCGCCCTCACCGCGGTACGGCGGCGCGACCCGGCGGCCGGCCGGGAGCTGCTGACCGGCACCTGGGCCACCGAACGGGCCGAGGACCGGCAGGCGTTCCTCGGCGTCCTGCGCGACGGGCTCTCCCCGGACGACGAGCCGTTCCTCGAAGCGGCCCTCTCCGACCGGGGCCGCGGGGTCCGGGCCCTGGCCGCCGAACTCCTCGGCGCCCTCCCCGGATCCGCCCTCACGGCCCGGATGACGGCGCGCGCCCGCACCTGCGTCGCGCTCGACCAGGGCGTCGTCGTGGTCGAGGCCCCGCACGAGTGCGACGACGGGATGCGGCGGGACGGCATCACGGCCAAACCCCCGTCGGGGCGCGGCGCGCGGTCGTGGTGGCTGAGCGGGATCGTGGAGGCCACGCCGCTGTCCGTCTGGCCGGCGCGGCTGGGCGTCCGCGGCGCCGCCGAGGCGGTGGCCCTGCCGGTCGCCGACGGCTGGCGGCCCGACCTGCACGGGGCCTGGTGCCGCGCCGCCGTCCGGCAGCGGGACGCCGCGTGGGCGCGGGCCCTGCTCGGCTCCGCCACGGCGCCCCCGGCGCCCGAGGGCTCGCCGGGACGGGATCCGGCCCGGCTGCTCACCGTCCTCCCCCCGGCCGAACGGGCCGACTGGGTGGCTCGGTTCGTCGCCGCGCACGGGCTGTCGGACGCGTTCCGGCTGATCGGGGTCTGCGCGGTGCCCTGGGCCGAACCGCTCGGGCAGGCCGTCGTGGACGCCCTGGAGATCGCCCGGGACGCGGGCGGCTATCCCTGGAGCTTCAGCGGTGTCATGGGCCTGGCCGAGCGCTGCCTCGACCCGGACCGGGCCGAGCGGCTGGCCGTACTGGCCGGCGCGGGCGGCACCCCGCCCGAGGACGCCGCTCCGCCCGGGGCGGCCGGCTACTGGGCGGAGGCGTTCCAACGGCTGGCGGGTACGCTCCGGCTGCGTGCCACCATGCGGGCGGAGCTGGCGGGATGACCGGGTTCCGGCCCCGCCCGGCGCGGCGGGCGGAGCCGTCAGGCCCCGGCGGCCTGGCGGACGTTCGCGTTGACCCACTCGACGATCGACGTCGTCGTCGCCCCCGGGGTGAAGATCGCCGCCACGCCCAGCTCCTTGAGCGGCGGGATGTCGGCCTCCGGGATGATGCCGCCGCCGAACACCTTGATGTCCTCGGCGTCGCGCTCCTTCAGCAGCTCGATCACCTTGGCGAACAGGGTGTTGTGCGCGCCGGACAGGATGGACAGGCCAATCGCGTCGGCGTCCTCCTGGATCGCGGTGTCGACGATCTGCTCGGGGGTCTGGTGAAGCCCGGTGTAGATGACCTCCATGCCGGCGTCCCGCAGCGCACGTGCGATGACCTTGGCCCCGCGATCGTGTCCGTCGAGCCCCGGCTTGGCCACCACCACACGGATCGGACCGGTCACTCCCATCACTGCCTCCATGTACGACTGCCGTCAGCCGGCCGCGAGGATCCCGCGCCGAACGGGCCCGGGTGTGAACGAACGTTATCCACAGCATCCCGCAAGCGGTCGTTTCGCGGTGCGGAGGGAGGGGGAAATCACACGTGGGACACCACGTTCGCCGCGGCCCGCACCCGCCTCCCGCCCGCCACACGCCGTACAGCCGCCCGGCCGTGGCACGGCGGACCGCGGGGAGGGCCGCGAAGGGGAGCCGCGACGAGGTCTGCCGCACCGCCGCCGTCAGCCGCACGGCGGCGGTGGCCCGGCAGCAGCGGGCGCGCGGCTGCCCATGAGGGCACACGGGGGACAGGGCACCGGCCTGTGTGCCGTTCGGAGGTCGGCCATGGGGGCCTTGCCCGCCTTATCCCTTGTTCCCGGAGCGATGATTCCCGGATCGCTTGCTTCCGGAGCCTCGTCATCCCCATCCATCGCTCAAGGATCCGCCGTTCACGGATCCGACGGTTCCGGGGCCACGGCTTCCGGCACCACCGGTTTCCGTACCGCCGGCTTCGGCGCTCCGCGCCCCTCGGCCGCTCTGGCGCGGTCCACGGCGCTGGAGCTGGCCATCCTGGCCTGCCACGCGGTGCTGTACCCGACGGGCCTGGCCCAGGAACGCCGCCCGCCGCCCCTCGTCGTACCGCCGGCGTCCGGCGGAGCCGACGACACGGGCGACCGGGTCCCCGTGCTCCTCCTCCACGGATTCGTCGACAACCGTTCGGTCTTCGTCCTGTTGCGCCGTTCCCTGCTCCGGCACGGCTGGCGCCAGGTGGCCGCCCTCAACCACTCGCTCCTCACCCGGGACCTCCGCACCGCCGCCGCGGCGGTGGGCCGGTACGTCGAGGAGTTCCGCGCCCGGACGGGTGCCGCGCGGATCGATGTCGTCGGGCACAGCCTGGGCGGGCTGGTGGCCCGCTACTACGTCCAGCGGCTGGGGGGTGACGCCGCGGTCCGCCGGCTGGTCACGCTCGGCACGCCGCACGCGGGCACCCGGGTGGCGCCGCCGATGTCGGTGCACCCGCTGGTGCGGCAGATGCGCCCGGGCTCCGACGTCCTCACGGAGCTGGCCGCTCCGGCCCCCGGCTGCCGGACGCGCTTCGTCGGCTTCTGGAGCGACCTGGACCAGGTGATGGTCCCGGTGGAGACGGCCCGCCTCGACCATCCGGACCTGATGGTGCGGAACATCCGCGTCAGCGGGGTCGGGCACCTCGCCCTCCCGGTGCACCCGACCGTGGTGGCGGGCATCCGGCTGGCCCTGGCGTCATGGGACGAAGACGGCGACGCCGCCGGGCGGGTCTCCGTCGCGTGAGGTCACGGTGTCGCCTCCGTACGGCCTCCGGCGTCGCCTCCGTGCGACCTCCGGCGCCCCTTCGTGTGATGCGCGGAGACCGCCGGGCAACCTTTGATCGCACCCCACTTGCCCGATTAATGTCGAACGATTTTCGAACGTCAAAGCGACTCCGGCGTGTCCTGTCCACCAAAAGGCGGCCAAATGCCCAGGCTCCCGGCCCGCGAAACGTGAGGAAGATTGTGGCCGTCGCATACCGCCGGGTACAGTCGCCGCTACTTCTCCTGCTCCCGAGGCGAAATGGAAGTGGTGGTGAACGACCGTCACCCATCGGCGGCCCCGGATCCGTCCGTTCCCGCTCCCGATGCAGCATTCGGACACCACCCGTCCCCCCATCAGCACACCGCCTACGGCTGGACCGGACACGACACCGGCCAGTGGGACACCACGAATCAGTGGGGCACCTCCGGTCACACCCAGGTCTGGGACTTCAGCGCCCTCGACACCGGTGGGCAGACCGACTGGGGGCGGGCCCAGGACGGCACATGGGCGACCGGCTCCGGCAGCGGTCCGGCCGGTCAGTGGCAGTGGGAGACGTCGGGTTCGACCGGGTGGGGAAACCTTCCTGGTGGCGGCTGGGAGGGTGACACCTCGGGCCAGTGGGACACCGGGCACTCCGCCCAGTGGGACACGTCGGGCCAGTGGGACACCAGCGGCCACGCCTCGCAGCAGCAGCAACAGTTCCCGCAGCAGCAGTCCGTCGACCACCACGCCATGACCCAGACCTGGGACGCCTCGGCCTGGGCCCGGTCCGCCGATCCCTGGGGCGGCGCCCACGCCGCGGAGACGCAGACCTGGGACGCCGGCGCCTGGGCGGCGGCCGCGGAACCCGCGCCACCGCACGACCCGACGCTGATGGCCGTCCTCACCGACCCCGGCATGGACCCCGTACCACCCTCGCCGGTGTCCGAAGCCGACATGCCGACCATGCACGCCGTGTTCGCCCCGCACCTGGACGACCTCCCCGCGGACGGCCTCGCGACCGGCGACCCCGCGGCGGACGACTTCGACGCGGACGACTCCACAGCGGGCGACGACGACGCCCGGCCCGACGCCGAGGCGCGCGCCGCGGGCGACCGCCCGGTCCGCAACCGGCGGAAGGGCGGTGCCCCCCGCTCCGGTTACCGGCCCCGCCGCAAGGCCCTCCTCACGGTGGCCGTGCCCTCGGTCGCCGTGATGGGCGTAGCCGGTGTGGCCGCCGCGACCGTCGCGTCCAACGGGGGGCACGAGGCGCAGCAGACGCAGGCCGCCTCCGCCCCCGACACGTCGACCGTCAAACTCTCCGCCGCCAACAACAAGCTGGACACCCAGCTCGCCGGGCTGAGCCGGGGGGCGGACGACTTCGCCACGCGCGCCAACCGGACGCAGGAACGCATCGACCTGCGGCTGCGTCAGGAGGAAGAACGGAAGCGGAAGGCCGAGGAGGCCGCCCGCAAGGAGGCGGAACGTCCGAAGTTCGCGCTGCCCGTCGCCCAGCACGGGCTGAGCGCGTACTACGGGCAGGCGGGCGTCAACTGGATGTCCGTGCACACCGGCATCGACTTCCCCGTCAGTTACGGCACCCCGGTCATGGCGGCCACCGACGGCACCGTCCGCACCCAGTACAACGTCGCCTACGGCAACATGGCCATAGTGACCTCCCCGGACGGGACCGAGACCTGGTACTGCCACCTGAGCAGCACCCGGGTGCGTTCCGGGCAGGTCAAGGCCGGCGACGTGATCGCCTACTCCGGCAACTCGGGCAACTCCACCGGCCCGCACCTGCACTTCGAGGTACGGCCCGGCGGCTCGGCCGTCGACCCGCTGCCGTGGCTGCGCGCCCACGACCTCGACCCGACCTGAGCTGACCCGGTCGGACCGGGGGCGGCCCGCCGACCGGCGCCGCCCCCGGCCTCCGGCTACAGCTTCTCGACCGGCGCGTAGCGCAGCAGCAGGCGCTTGGGCTTCTCCTGGCCGAAGTCGATCGTCGCCTCGGCGTTGTCGCCGCTGCCCTTGACCCCGACGACCGTGCCCAGGCCGAACGAGTCGTGCGTGACCCGGTCGCCGATCGCGAGCGCCACCACCGGGCGGTCCTTGGCCCGCCGCGTCGCGAAGCCGCTCGGCCCCGCCGCACCCCGGCCGCCGATACGCGACGACGAGGAGGCCGTGGACCGGCCCGAGGCGATCCCGGACACCGACGCCGACGGCGTGGCGGGACCGGTACGGCGCCACTCGACGTACCGGTCGGGGATCTCCTCCAGAAAGCGGGACGGCGGGTTGTACGCGGGTGTGCCCCAGGCGCTGCGCATGCTCGACCGGGTGAGGTACAGCCGCTCGCGGGCCCGGGTGATGCCCACGTAGGCGAGCCGCCGCTCCTCCTCCAGTTCCTTGGTCTGGCCGAGGGCGCGCTGGTGCGGGAAGACGCCGTCCTCCATGCCGGTGAGGAAGACGACCGGGAACTCCAGGCCCTTGGCGGTGTGCAGGGTCATCAGCGTGATGACGCCGGTGCCCTCAGTGTCCTCGTCGGGGATCTGGTCGGAGTCGGCGACCAGGGCGACCTTCTCCAGGAACTCGGCGAGGGTGCCGGGCTCGTCCTCGGTCCGCTCCTGCTCGAACTCCAGGGCCACCGCCGCGAGTTCCTGGAGGTTCTCGATCCGGGTCTCGTCCTGCGGGTCGGTGGACGCCTGGAGCTCGGCCAGGTAGCCGGTGCGCTCCAGGACCGCTTCCAGCACGGTGGCCGGTCCGGCGCCGGACTCGACGATCGTGCGGAGCTCGTCCATCAGGACGTTGAAGCGCTTGACGGCGTTGGCCGAGCGGGCGGCCATGCCGTAGGCGTCGTCGACGCGCCGGAGCGCCTGGGAGAAGCTGACCTTCTCGCGCAGGGCGAGCGCGTCGATCATGGCTTCGGCGCGCTCGCCGATGCCGCGCTTGGGCACGTTGAGGATCCGGCGCAGCGGCACGGTGTCCTCGGGGTTGGCCAGGACGCGCAGGTAGGCGAGGACGTCCCGGACCTCCTTGCGCTCGTAGAAGCGCACGCCGCCGACGACCTTGTAGGGCAGGCCGACGCGGATGAAGATCTCTTCGAAGACGCGGGACTGGGCGTTGGTCCGGTAGAAGATCGCGACATCGCCGGCCTTGGCGTCGCCGGCGTCGGTCAGCCGGTCGATCTCGTCGGCGACGAACTGGGCCTCGTCGTGCTCGGTGTCGGCCACGTAGCCGGTGATCGTGGAGCCGGCCCCGGCCTCGGTCCAGAGGTTCTTCGGGCGGCGGTTCTCGTTGCGCTCGATGACCGCGTTGGCGGCGCTCAGGATCGTCTGCGTGGAGCGGTAGTTCTGCTCCAGCAGGATGGTCTTGGCGTCCGGGTAGTCCTCCTCGAACTGGAGGATGTTGCGGATGGTGGCGCCGCGGAAGGCGTAGATGGACTGGTCGGCGTCACCGACGACGCACAGCTCGCCGGGGCCCTCCTCGCCCGCCGTCGCCGGGGTGCCCACCAGCTCGCGGATCAGCGTGTACTGGGCGTGGTTGGTGTCCTGGTACTCGTCGACCAGGACGTGCCGGAAGCGGCGCCGGTAGTGCTCGGCGACGTCCGGGAAGGCCTGGAGGAGGTGGACCGTGGTCATGATGATGTCGTCGAAGTCGAGCGCGTTGGCCTCGCGCAGCCTCGACTGGTACATCGCGTACGCCTCGGCGAGGGTCTTCTCGAAGCCGTCGGCGGCCTGCGCCGCGAACGCCTCCTCGTCGATGAGCTCGTTCTTGAGATTGGAGATCTTCGCGCTGAACGACTTCGGCGGGAACTTCTTCGGGTCGAGGTCCAGGTCGCGGCAGACCAGGGCCATGAGCCGCTTGGAGTCGGCGGCGTCGTAGATCGAGAAGGAGGACGTGAAGCCCAGCTTCTTGCTCTCCCGGCGCAGGATCCGCACGCAGGCGCTGTGGAAGGTCATCACCCACATCGCGTTGGCGCGCGGGCCGACGAGCTGTTCGACGCGCTCCTTCATCTCGCCCGCGGCCTTGTTGGTGAAGGTGATCGCGAGGATCTGGCCGGGGTGGACGCCCCGGGCGCCGAGGAGGTGGGCGATGCGGTGGGTGAGGACGCGGGTCTTGCCCGAGCCGGCGCCGGCGACGATGAGCAGCGGGGAGCCGGAGTGCACCACGGCGGCGCGCTGCTGGTCGTTCATGCCCTCCAGCAGCGCGGCGGGGTCCACGACGGGCCGCGGGGCGCCGTCGCGGTAGTAGGCCTCCCTGGGGACGGGCGCGTCGAAGGCGCCGCCGAAGAGGTCGTCCGGCAGCGGCTCGGGGGCCGAGTCCTCCGCGGGAGGCGGCGGCTCCTCGTCGGAAGGGACGAGATCCGCCAGGAAGCTGTCGTCAAAGAGGCTGCTCATCGTCATCCGAGTCTAGGCGGCCCCACTGACAACCCGTCCCGCCTCGGCCTCATGGCCCGGGGGCGGCCGCCGTGGCGCGGGTCACGTCCCGTGGCCGGCGGTGAAGGCGTCGGCCGTGGTCAGCGCCCCGACCGTACCGAAGGAGCGGCTCCGGACCGCCCCTCTGTCCTTGGTCCCGTCTCCCGCTCACGAGGGCGAGGATCACCGTCGACGGGATCGGTTTCCGGCCGATCTCGAAGGTGCTCACCGCGTCGCCCTCCGTGCGGCAGGGCCCGACCGGTGCCATGTCGACGGCGTGGCGGGCTGATCATGGCGCGAATCAGGTGGTCCTTGGCGGCCGGTCCCGGCCGGAAGGCCGGACTCCGAATAAATCGGGTCCCGTAGCGCCAACTCTCCCTTAACCGGGCAAAGATCATTGATTCGGTCAGTTCCGGGTCGAATCCTTCCGCGGGGTCGAGGAGTTCCCGGCCCGCAGCGGTCGTTTCCTCACCGGTTCCGGCCATTAACAGTCATGCGCGTTACCGGCGGATCTCGCGGTTTAGCGTCCTGCCCCAGACGGCGGTGGCCCGGCCTCCTCCCCCTCGTACGGGCCGCCGCCCGAGCCCCCCAGCCTGCCGCCGGACAGGAAGGAAGTGACGGCCACCGTGGCGTCGCACCGCAAGCCCAAGCACCACCCGCTCCTCAGCGGCACCGCCCGGACGGCGGCCGGCCTCGCCCTGGCGGGCGCCGCCACCGCCACCGTGCCGGCCGGCACCGGTCATGCGGCGCCCCAGCGGACCCCGGACGAGGTGAAGGCGCAGGTCGCGCACTACTACCGGCAGGCCGAAGTGGCGACCGAGCGGTACAACGGGGTGAAGGAACGCACGGACCGGGCCCGGGCCGTGCTCGACGGGCTCCAGGACGACGCCGCCCGCCGGACGGAGCGGCTCAACGCCGCCCGGGACGCCCTCGGGTCGTACGCCACGGCCCAGTACCGCGCCGGGGGCATCCCCTCCTCGGTGCGGCTGCTGCTCTCGTCCTCGCCCCGGTACTTCCTGGACCGGGCGTCGATGGCCGAGCGCACCGGGACCCGGGAGGCGTCCGAAGTGGCCCGGGTGCGGGAGGAGATCCGGCAGGTACGCCAGGTGCGGACCACGGCCGAGGCCAAGCTGCGGGAGCTCGAGACCCAGCGGAACGCGCTCGCGCGCCACCGCCGCACCGTCGAGGCCAAGCTGGCCGCCGCGCGGGACCTGCTCCGTACGCTGCCGCCCGCCGCCCGCCCCGCCGCCGACGGGTCCGATGCCACCGGGTCCACCGCCACCGAGGGCGCCCACGCGGCCGGACGCTCGGCGGGGTCCGCCGCGGCGGCCGGCACGGCGTCGCAGCCGGTGGCGCCGGCCGGGCGCGCCCCGACGAGCCGCGCCGCGCAGGCCGTGGCCTTCGCCTACGGGGCGCTCGGCAAGCCCTACGTCTGGGGGGCGACCGGGCCCTCCGGCTACGACTGCTCGGGGCTGACGCAGGCGGCCTGGCGGGCGGCCGGCGTCTCGCTGCCGCGCACCACCTACACCCAGATCAACTCCGGGCACCGGGTCACCCGGTCCCGGCTGGCCCCGGGCGATCTCGTGTTCTTCTACTCCGGCGTGAGCCACGTCGGTCTCTACATCGGCGACGGGAAGATGATCCACGCCCCGCATCCGGGGGCCCCGGTCAGCATCGCGCCGGTGGGCTCGATGCCCTTCGCCGGGGCGGTCAGACCCGCGTAGCGAACCACGGGGTCGGACCGGCGGGGTCGGACGGGCGGGGCCGGGCCGGCGCGGTCACACCAGGCGCCGGGCCGCCGCCCACCGCGTCAACTCGTGCCGGTTGGACAGCTGGAGCTTGCGCAGTACCGCCGAGACATGGGATTCGACTGTCTTCACGGAGATGAACAGCTGCTTGGCGATCTCCTTGTACGCGTAGCCGCGGGCGATCAGCCGCAGCACCTCGCGCTCGCGCTGCGTAAGGCGGTCGAGGTCCTCGTCGACGGGCGGGGCGTCGGTGGAGGCGAACGCGTCGAGGACGAACCCGGCCAGCCGCGGGGAGAACACGGCGTCGCCGTCCCGGACCCGGAAGATCGCGTCGATCAGGTCGGTCCCCGTGATCGTCTTGGTGACGTAGCCCCGCGCGCCGCCGCGGATGACCCCGATGACGTCCTCCGCGGCGTCGGACACGGACAGCGCGAGGAAGCGGACCGGCTCCTCGGACACCGAGATCAGCGTGGCGCAGCGGCGCAGCACCTCCACCCCGCCGCCGCCGGGCAGGTGCACGTCCAGCAGGACGACCTCGGGGCGGGTGGCGGTGATGACGGTGACGGCCTGGTCCACGTCGGCGGCCTCGCCGACGACCTCGACGCCCGTCCGGTCGGTGACCCCGATCTCGGCCTGCACCCCGGTGCGGAACATCCGGTGGTCGTCCACCAGGACCACCCGGACCCGGCGGTCCGCCGGTTCCGTCGTCGGTTCGGTCGTCGTCCCGTTCGTCATGACGTCTGTTCCGCCCTCTCCATCTCCAGCTCCACTTCCGTCCCCCCGTCGGGAACGGAGCGCAGGCGCGCGGTGCCCCCGTTGCGCTGCATCCTGCCGATGATCGACTCGCGGACGCCCATCCGGTCGTCGGGCACGGCGTCCAGGTCGAAGCCCGGCCCCCGGTCGCGCACCGAGACGAAGACCGTACGCCCTTCGACCTCGGCGTAGACCTGGACGGCCCCGCCCTCGCCACCGTACTTGGCGGCGTTGACCATGGCCTCGCGCGCGGCCTGCATCTGCGCCCGCAGCCGTTCGTCGAGCGGGCAGTCGCCGACCACCACCACCTCCAGGGGGACGCCGTGGTGGTCCTCGACCGCGGCGGCGGTGGCGCGCACGGCCTCGGCCAGGGTCTCGGGCTCGTCGGACTCGTCCTTGCCGTGGCCCTCGGGGTTGTAGAGCCAGGCGCGCAGCTCCCGCTCCTGGGCCCGGGCCAGGCGGGCCACCTCCCGGGGGTCGTCGGCGTTGCGCTGTATCAGCGTGAGCGTGTGCAGGACCGAGTCGTGGACGTGCGCGGCGACCTCGGCCCGCTCCTGGGCGCGGATGCGCATCGTGCGCTCGGCGGACAGGTCCTGCGTCATGCGCACCACGGAGGGACCCGCCAGCAGGGCTATGCCGACCAGGACCGCGAGCGACGCCTGCAGGACGGTGCCCAGGTGCTCGGCGGAGCCCTGGAGGACGACGATGCCGGTCACCCCGGCGCCGACCAGCAGGACGCCGGCCGCGCCCCGGGCGAGGGGCAGGACGCGCTTGCGGCGGCTGACCTCCACCCAGTGGGCCCGCCGGGCGTTGTCCGCCTGCCGCCAGACCATGGCGACACCGGCTCCTATCAGGACCAGCGGCCAGACGTAGACGTTGGCGCGGCCGATGTGCAGCCGGTCGAGGAGGATCGCGGCGCCCACGATGAGCGCGATGAACGCGAAGACCTGACCCCGGTCGGGCTTCCGGGAGAACAGGTGCCTCCGGCCGTCCGCCGCCACCCCGCCGTCCGCCTGGCGGGCCTCGACGCCGCCCACGCCGAGCGGTACGACGAACCAGAAGACCGCGTAGAGCAGCGCACCCATGCCCTGGGCCATGAGCAGGGCGAGGAAGACCAGGCGCACCCAGGAGACCGGCACCCCCAGATGCCCGGCGAGGCCGCGCGCCACGCCGCCGAGCATCCGGCCCTCGGCGCTGCGGTAGAGCTTGCGCAGGGGCACGGGGTCGGGGGCGGCGGGCGCGTAGGCACCGCCGGCTCGGGGCTGCGTCGTCGATGCGCCGGTCATGGCACGATCGTCACACGCCGTGGCCGCCCGCGGTATCGGGGTCGTCCCTGACCTGACCCCGATCCTTCCCCGACCTGCCCCTGCCACCGACCCTGGGACCGCCCTCGGCGAAGCCCCCGTCGATGCCTTCGCCGCGGTCCTCGCCGAAGCCCTCTCCAAGTGCCCTGCCCGGGGCGCCCGCCCGAGCCCGCGGCCGAGGGCCACGGGTCAGTGCGGGAGCACGCGGAACCCGTCCCGGACGGCGTCGAAGACCGGACGGTGGCGGTCCCACCCGGCCGAGGGCGCGGAGAGGTAGACGGCGTACTCGTCGCCGCCCGCGCGTCCGAAGCCCAGGTCGATGGCCCGGTACTCGCGGACGCGGCCCTTGAAGGCGAACTCCCAGACGGCGGCAGGGTCCCCGCGGAAGGCGGTGGCCTGCATGCGCAGCCGCCGGTAGCCGTCGACCTTCGTCCTGACCTGCTGCTCGACGTCCTGCCAGTGCTTCAGCGGATCGGGGCTCGCCAGATCCAGGACGTTGACCTTGAGGTCGACGAGGCCGGTGGGGTCGATGTAGTCGACCTCGACGGCCGACTTCTCCCTCCGCGTCCACCCCTTCGGCACCGGGAAGGCGACCCCGAGGCGCTTCTCGGTCACCAGGCGGTAGCCGGGCGGTACGGGAGGCGGCGAGGACGGCGAGGGCGTGGGCGTGGGCGTGAGTGAGGCCGTGCTCGGTTTCGGCTTCGGCGGCGCGGCGTCGTCCTCCTCCTTCCCGCCGGGAAGAAGGAGGAAGGCCCCGACCGCGGCCACGGCGCCCAGCACGGCCGCCACCGCGACCCACCGGCCGGCCCGCCGCCGGCCGGCCGGGCGCTCCGGCGCCGGCCGGGTGCCGGCGGGGTGAGAGGGGACGGGCACCTCGGCGGGCACGGGAGGAGCGACGGCGGTGGGAGCGGTCGGCCGCGGGCCGGGAGCCGGGGCGGGGGTGGGCGTGGGAGCGGGGGCGGGCGGTTTCTCGCCGGGCTCGGCGCGGGGCGGCGTCACGGCGGTGGTGGCCTCGGACCGCTCCTCGGGCCCGCCCGCTTTCTGTGTCGGGTGACGGACCGTCCCCGGCTCGGCGGCGGGCTCGCGCAGGATCTGCTCGACCAGGTCGGCGGGGGGCCGCAGCTCCGGGTCCCGGGACAGCAGGGTCTCGATCAGCCGGGTCAGCGGACCGGCGCGCAGCGGCGGTTCCAGTGGGTCGACGGCGATGGCGTACGCCGTCTCGACGGGCGTGGGCCGCTGGTACGGCGTCCGGCCCTCGACCGCCTCGTACAGCGTGGCGCCCAGCGCCCACAGGTCCGAGGCCGGACCCGGGCGGGCGCCCCGGACCCGTTCGGGCGCGATGTAGTCGATCGAACCGACCATCTCGCCGGTCTTGGTGAGGGTGGAGTTCCCGGCCAGGTGCGCGATGCCGAAGTCGGTGAGCACGACGCGGCCGTCGTCGCCGAGCAGCACGTTCCCCGGCTTGACGTCGCGGTGCAGGACGTCGGCCGCGTGGGCGGCTCGCAGCGCGGCGATCATCCCGCGCCCGATCCTGGCCGCCTCCTCGGGCGTCAGGGGCCCCTTCTTGAGGACGTCGCCGAGGGTCTTCGACGGCACGTGCTCCATCACGATGCAGGGCAGCCCGTCGTCCTCGACCACGTCGTGGACGACGACCACGTTGGGGTGGCTGATCCGCGCCGCGCTGCGCGCCTCGCGGCGGGTCCGCTCGTAGAGGGTGGCGAGCTCCTCCTCGTCCAACCCGTGGGACACGTGCAGTTGCTTGACCGCGACGTGGCGGCCCAGCAGCTCGTCCTCGGCGAGCCACACGGTGCCCATGCCCCCGCGGCCGATGCGCCGGAGCAGCCGGTAGCGGCCGGCGAGCAGGCGGCCGGGGGCCGGGCCTGGCACGCCGGCCGGGGCACCGGACACTGACTCGGACACCGCGCGCCCCTCCGGATGACGACTGTCTGTTCGATGCGCCACCCTAACCGTCCCGATCTCAGGGTCGATCTCAGGGAAGGGCCAGGGTCATCACGGATGCCGCTCGGCGGCCGCGGTTGACACCATGTGCTCATGACCGACGCACCGCCCACCGAGAACCCGCGGCACGGAGACGCGCCACCCGCCGCGTCCAGGCCGCCGCTGCGGCGCAGCCGCGACCACAAGGTGCTCTCCGGCGTGTGCGGGGGCCTGGGCCGCTTCTTCGACCTGGACCCCGTGATCTTCCGGGTGGTCCTCGGGGTCTTGGCGGTCACCGGCGGGTTCGGGCTGATCGTGTACGGCTTCGCGTGGCTGCTGATCCCCCTGGAGGGCGAGGAGGAGAACGAGGGCCGCCGGATGCTCTCGGGCCGGGTGGACGGTCCGGCGCTGACGGCGGTGCTGTGCGCGCTGGTGGGCTGCGGGCTGTTCCTGTCCCTGCTCAACAACAGCGGCGCCATGTCGTTCTCGCTGATGCTGACCGTGGTCCTCGTGGGGACGGCGTACTGGTCGCAGCAGCGCCGGACGCCCGACGCCGACGAGGAGACGGCCGCGGTACCGGGCGCCGGGCGGCCGGTGAAGGCGCAGAAGGCCGTGGACGCGCCGCCCGAGACCCAGGCGCCCCCGCCGCCCGCCGTCCCGTCCTGGTGGCGGGACCAGCCCTTCCAGGTGTCTTTGGCGGTGCCGTTCCACAGCACCGGCTACCTGTGGGGACCGGACGACGGGCCGCACGACGGCACCCCGAGGAAGGAGCGGCGCGGACGTCCGGCGCGGGACGGGCGGCAGCTCGGCGGCTGGACGGCCCTGCTGGCCCTCGTGGCGTTCTCGGCCGGCACCGGGCTCACCTGGCGCGGGCAGCCCCTGGGCACCTCGCTGGAGACCGGCCTGGCCTGCGCGCTGGCCGTCTACGGGCTGGGCATAGGCGTCAGCTCCCGCTACGGCCGCACGGGCGGCGGGACGGTCACCGCGGCCGTGCTGACCGCGCTGCTGCTGGTGGGGGCGGCCGCCCTGCCGAAGTCGGTGACCACGGAGTGGCGCCGGGTGACGTGGCGGCCGGTGAGCGCGGCGGAGCTCCGGCCGGAGTACGAGGTGGGCACCGGCGTGGGCACCCTCGACCTGTCCGGCCTGTCCATACCGGCGGGAGGGCAGGCGGCCGGGAAACCCCTGACCGCCCGCGCCGAGGCGGGTGCCGGACAGCTGAAGGTCGTCCTGCCGGACGACGTCACGGCGAAGCTGACCGTGGAGGTGGGCATCGGATCCATCAAGCTGCCCGACGACGGCCGCCGCGACGTGGACGTCAAACCCCGCCAGAGCAGGCGGGTGACCGTGGCCCCGCGGCCGGGGCACGCCTCGCGCGGCACGCTCGAACTGCGGCTCAAGGCCGGTCTCGGCGAAGTGGAGGTGACCCGTGCGGCGCCATGAGTTCGAACCCGGGAAACTCGTCGTCGGGCTGGTGCTGCTGGGCGGTGGGCTCGCCTACCTCGCGGCGGCCGCGGGCCGCTGGCACTTCCCCGCCTTCGTGCTGCTGCCCGCCCTGGTCGGGGGGCTCTGCCTGGCGGGGGCCGTCTCCTCCGTCGGCTTCCTCGTCCGCCGGCACCGGGCCGCCCGCGCGGGGAAGCGGGTCGAGCGGCACTGAACCGCCGCCCGGCTCGGGTGCACCCGGCTTAGGAGAATCCGGCTCAGGTGAACAGGGCGCCCCGCCGGGCGCGCGCCCGGCGGCGGGGGCGGACCGCGTCCAGCGAGAGGAGGGGCGCTCCCGCGATGACCAGCGGGAGCCAGGCCATCAGGTAGGGGAGGTCGTTGCCGTAGTAGTAGGGGGTCGCGGGCCAGCTGACCGTCAGCCAGAGGCAGAGCGAGATCAGCGCGCCGCCGACCGCCGCCGCGCGGGCGAACAGACCGAGGAGCGTGGCCGCGCCCACGGCCACCTCCCCCACGCCGATCGCCCAGCCGAAGCCGACCGGGCTGCGCAGTCCCAGGTCGACGAGCCAGGGAGCCCCGGCGCCGTCCCGACAGGAGCGCATGAGCTCCCCGAGGGATCCGGGGCCGTCGCTCGCGAGGAAGGCGCCGTCGGTGAGCTTGTCGAGCCCCGCGTAGAGGAAGGTGACGCCGAGGAAGATCCGCAGCGGCAGCAGTGCGTACCGGGAGGGCGACGGGCTTCCTCCCGTACCGCCGCTCACCGCTTCTCCTCGCCCCAGGAGTGTCATGCCGTCCACCGCTCCTCTCGCTTCCCGGCCCGGGCGGCGCCTGTCCACCCGCGCCCCGGTCATGCGTCGTACTCCCCCGACCCTACGAAACGCCGCGCCGCCCTTCGTCCACAGCTGTGGACGAAGGGCGGCGCGGGCGGGACTCAGGGAGCGGTCACTCCCACTCGATCGTCCCCGGCGGCTTGCTGGTCACGTCGAGGACGACGCGGTTGACGTCGCGGACCTCGTTGGTGATGCGGGTGGAGATCTTCGCCAGGGTCTCGTACGGCAGGCGCGACCAGTCGGCCGTCATCGCGTCCTCGGAGGAGACCGGGCGCAGCACGATCGGGTGGCCGTAGGTGCGGCCGTCGCCCTGGACGCCGACCGAGCGGACGTCGGCCAGCAGGACCACCGGGCACTGCCAGATCTCGCGGTCCAGACCGGCGGCCGTCAGCTCCTCGCGGGCGATGGCGTCGGCCTCGCGCAGCAGGTCGAGGCGCTCCTTGGTGACCTCGCCGACGATGCGGATGCCGAGGCCGGGGCCCGGGAAGGGCTGGCGCTGGACGATCTCGTCGGGGAGGCCGAGCTCCTTGCCGACCATGCGGACCTCGTCCTTGAACAGCTGGCGCAGCGGCTCGACGAGCTTGAACTCCAGGTCCTCGGGGAGGCCGCCCACGTTGTGGTGGGACTTGATGTTCGCGGTGCCCGTGCCGCCGCCGGACTCGACGACGTCCGGGTAGAGCGTGCCCTGGACCAGGAACTCGACGGGCTGGTCGTCCGGCGCCTCGGCGACGATCTCGGCCTGGGCCTGCTCGAAGACCCGGATGAACTCCCGGCCGATGATCTTCCGCTTCTCCTCCGGGTCGGAGACGCCGGCGAGGGCGGTCAGGAAGCGCTCCTGCGCGTCCACGACCTTCAGCTTGACGCCGGTCGCGGCGACGAAGTCCTTCTCGACCTGCTCGGTCTCGCCCTGGCGCATCAGGCCGTGGTCGACGTAGACGCAGGTCAGCTGGGAGCCGATGGCCTTCTGGACCAGGGCCGCGGCGACTGCGGAGTCCACGCCGCCGGACAGGCCGCAGATGGCGCGCTTGGTGCCGACCTGCTCGCGGATGGCCGCGACCTGCTCCTCGATCACGTTGCCCGTGGTCCAGGTCGGCTCGATGCCCGCACCGCGGTAGAGGAAGTGCTCCAGCACCTGCTGGCCGTGGGTGGAGTGCATCACCTCGGGGTGGTACTGCACGCCGTAGAGCTTCTTCTCGTCGTTCTCGAAGGCGGCGACCGGCACCAGGTCCGTGGACGCGGTGACGGTGAAGCCCTCGGGGGCGGCGGAGCAGGCGTCGCCGTGCGACATCCACACCGGCTGCTCGGCCGGGGTGCCCTCGAAGAGGGTGGAGGACGGCCGGGAGACGGACAGCGGCGTGCGGCCGTACTCGCGGGCGCCGGTGTTGTCGACCGTGCCGCCGAGGGTCGTGGCCATCAGCTGGAAGCCGTAGCACATGCCGAAGACGGGGACGCCGGCCTCGAAGATCTCGCGGTCGAGGGTCGGGGCGCCCGGTTCGTAGACGGAGGAGGGGCCGCCGGAGAGGATGATCGCCTTCGGCTTGCGGGCGAGGATCTCGGCCACCGGGGTGGTGGACGGGACGACCTCGCTGTAGACCCGGGCCTCGCGGACCCGGCGGGCGATGAGCTGGGCGTACTGCGCGCCGAAGTCGACGACGAGGACCGGCTCCGCGGTGTTGTCGTGGGCGGCGGGGGGTGGTGCTGCTGACACGGGAGCGGCCCTTCCGGCGGTCGAGGGTGGGGGGTCTCTATTTGTCGATTCTACCGGGAAGGGGGTGGCCGCTTTTGTCTCACCATCCGAATGCGGTTGGCTCCGGGACCCCCCGGGGGCCATACTGTCCGCCATGCGCGAGCACTCGACCTTCGTCTTTACCTATGGCACCGGCCCGTCCGGCTGCCATGGTCGTGCTGCTCAGCGATAGAACAGCGACTTCCACGAGCGCCCCGGGCCGGCCAAGGCCCGGGGCGCTCGTGCGTTTCTCCACAGGGCCGCGCCGACACCGGGCCCCGGACCGAGGAGAACACCGGACATGAGCACCACCACCGCCGCCACCGCCGCCCCCGCCACCCCTGCCGCCGACACCGGCGCCCGCACCGACGAGGCCGCCCGTCTGATCACCGGCGCCCGCGAGCGCATCGACGACCTCGACGGCAGGATCATCGGCCTCGTCCAGGAACGGATCGCCGTCTCGGAGCGGATCCAGCGAGAGCGCATCGCCTCCGGCGGCCGGCGCGTCAGCCTCTCCCGCGAGATGGAGATCCTGACCCACTACAGCGACCAGCTGGGGAAGAACGGCACCGTCCTCGCGATGACCCTGCTCGACCTCTGCCGGGGACGCGTCTGACCGACCCCCCGGGGGAGGGTGGCGCGGCGGAAACCCGCCGCCCGTCCCGTCACCCGTACGGCGCGTGACCGGGCGCGGACCGGCTTCGTTGGAGTCGGTGTCCGCGCCAGCCAGGAGCGGCCCACCTGAATCCACGCGTGGTCTCCGCCCCTGTTCACCTGGGCGCCCGGCACCGACAGGGCGGATTCCACCGGAGTGTGAGACGTGCGCCGACGCGCGTCGTGGGACCTCACTCCGGTGGTACGGCGGCCGGTCGGCAGGGGACAGCAGCCCGGCCGCCACCAAGGAACGGTCGGTTCCGGGGACGCCTGGAACCGACCGTATCCACCCCGAACGGTTGCGTTCGACGCGGTTCATACCCCACGATGCCAAGAGGGCGCCAACTCCCTCTCGCCGTACCGTCATTGGTCGGACCACCGGAAGAAACGCCCCCGCACCACCCGAGGACCGACGGCGCTCCCCCCGGCGCCGTTCCGCGGCACCGGTCCGCCCTGTTCACCGGTGCCGGCTGTCAAGGGCCCCGTGGCCGTCCGCACGCCCCCGCGTAGACGGTCCGGGGCCCTTCGCCTGCCGCGCGCCGCCCACGACGGCCGTGCGCGGCGCGCGCTCATTACCGCGCCGCGCGCTCACTCCCGCGGCGCGCGCGGCACCGGTGGTACGGGCAGGAACGGCAGTCGCAGCGCACCGAACGCGTCCTTCGGCACCACCGGATGGCTCGGTTCCACGGCGGCGACGCGCTCGTAAGCCCTCCCCTGCTCGGGACGGGGGTCGGCCTCGCCCTTGTTGGGCCAGAACGACATGGCCCGTTCGGCCTGGGCGGTGATGGTCAGCGACGGGTTGACGCCGAGGTTGGCGGTGACCGCCGAGCCGTCGACCACCGAGATCGACGGATGTCCGTAGACGCGGTGGTACGGATCGATCACGCCCCGGTCGGGACCGGATCCGATCGTGCAGCCGCCCAGGAAGTGGGCCGTCAGCGGAGTGCCCAGCAGTTCCCCGACGTTGCTGCCGGCGTACCCGTTGATCTCCTCGGCGATCCGCGTCGCGGCCTCCGTCGCCTCGGGGATCTGCACCGGGTTGGGCGTGCCGTGTCCCTGCCGCGCGGTGAGCAGGCCCTTGCCTGGTCCACGCCGCCGGAGGCAGGTGGTCAGGGAGTTGTCCACCGACTGCATCACCAGGCCGATGATGGTCCGCTCGGACCAGCGGCGCTTGGAGAACGACCGCAGCAGGACGACCGGGTGGCGGGCGCACGACGCGGCGAAGCCCAGCACGCGCGGTACCGCCCGGTCGGCGAACGGGACCAGCGGGATGGACAGGAAGCCCATCGCGTTGGAGCCCTTGCCGTAGCGGACGGGCTCGATGTGCGTGTCCTCGTTGGGGTGCGCCGACGAGGTGATGGCCACGCCGCGCGTGAAGTCAGCGCCGGTGCCGTGCACCCTGCGGTAGCGGCGGTCGTCGGTCTGCGCACCGAACAGCGCTTCGGAGTTGGTCCTGGTCAAGTGGCCGAGGCGCGGGGAGAGTCGGGGCAGCAGACCGCGGTCGCGCATGGTGTGCAGCAGCGTCTGTGTGCCGTACGTGCCGGCGGCGACCACCACGTGTTCCGCGCGCAGCACCCGGGGCGGGGCGCCGCGCCGCCGGTCGGCGGGGACGGTGACCACGCGGCAGCCGCCGTCGCGGAGTTCGCTCAGCGCGACGACCTTGGTCAGCGGGTGGATCACGGCTCCCGCCCGTTCGGCGAGGTGGAGGTAGTTCTCGTTGAGGGTGTTCTTCGCGCCGTGCCGGCAGCCGGTCATGCACTCGCCGCACTCGGTGCAGGCGGTGCGCGCCGGTCCCGCGCCGCCGAAGTAGGGATCCGGCACTTCGGTGCCCGGTGTGACGGGGGTGTTGCCCTCGCCGTCCCGTCCGTCGCCGAAGAAGACGCCCACCGGGGCGGCATGGAAGGTGTGGCCGAAACCCATCCGTTCCGCGGCGGCCTTGAGGTGGACGTCCGCCGGCGTCGTCGTCGGGTTGAGCCGTACGCCCAGCATGCGGCGTGCCTGCTCGTAGTAGGGCTCCAGCTCCTTGCGCCAGTCGGTGATGTCCGCCCACTGCGGGTCGGTGAAGAACGAGGCGGGCGGTACGTAGAGGGTGTTGCCGTAGTTGAGCGAGCCGCCGCCGACGCCGGCGCCCGCGAGGACCATCACGTGGCCCAGTACATGGATGCGCTGGATGCCGTAGAGGCCGAGGGCCGGCGCCCACAGGAAGTTCCGCAGGTCCCAGGAGTTCCTGGGCAGCGAGTCGCGGGTGAAGCGCCGGCCGGCCTCCAGCACCCCGACGCGGTAGCCCTTCTCCGACAGCCGGAGGGCCGACACCGCGCCGCCGAAACCGGATCCCACGACGATGACGTCGTAGTCGAACTGTGCCACCAGTACCTCCGTGCAGGGGTCGGGGTGTGCGGGGCGGGGCTGGGCGGCGCGGCCGGGGCGTCAGCGCAGGCGGAGGGCCTTCAGCGCGCGCAGGCCGCCGGTCATCAGCCGCGCGTACGCCGCGTCGTCCAGTCCGAAGGACGGCGCGAGCGGGACGAGCCGCTGGTGGGCCACGGTCTGTGCCTCGGTGAACTTGAGTATGCCCTCGGCGCCGTGCCGGCGGCCGATCCCGGACTCCCCCATGCCGCCCATGGGCGCGGCGGCGCTGCCGTAGGCGGCGGCGTACGCCTCGTTGACGTTGACCGTGCCCGCCCGCAGCCGGCCGGCGATCTCGCGGCCGCGGCGGCCGTCCCGGGTCCAGACGCTGGCGTTGAGGCCGTACGGCGTGGCGTTGGCGAGGCGTACGGCCTCGTCCTCGTCGTCGAAGCGGTAGACGGAGACGACCGGGCCGAACGTCTCCTCGGCGCAGACGGCCATCGGGGACTCGACGCCCTCGAGGATGGTGGGCTCGTGGAAGAGGGGGCCGATGTCCGGGCGGGGGCGCCCGCCGGCGAGGACGGTGGCTCCCTTGGCGACGGCCTCCTCGACGTGCCGGACCACCGTCTCCAGCTGCCGCCGGGAGGTCAGCGAGCCCATGTCGGCGCCGTACGACAGGGACGCGCCGAGCCGCAGGGCGCGGGTGCGGGCGGCGAAGCGCTCCAGGAAGGCGTCGGCTATGGAGCCGTGCACGTACAAGCGCTCGATGGAGATGCACAGTTGTCCGGCGGTGGAGAAGCAGCCGCGGACCGCGCCGGCGGCGGCCTTCTCCACGTCCGCGTCGTGCAGGACCAGCATGGCGTTCTTGCCGCCGAGCTCCAGCGAGGCGCCGACCAGGCGGGCGGCGGCGCGCTGGGCGACGTCGCGGCCGGTGCGGGTGGAACCGGTGAAGGTCACGTAGTCGGCGCGGGCCACGACCTCGGGGCCGACAACCGGCCCCTCGCCCAGGACCACCTGCCAGAGCTCCTCCGGGAGCCCCGCCTCGACCAGCAGTTCGCGGGCCCACAGGGCGGTGAGGGCCGTCTCGGTGTCCGGCTTCATGACCACCGCGTTGCCGGCCGCGAAGGCCGGGAGGGCGTCGCCGACCGAGAGCTCCAGCGGGTAGTTCCAGGGGGCTATCTGACCCACCACGCCCCGGGGGCGGCGCAGTTCGGTGACCTTGGTGAGCAGAGGCAGCACTCCGGTGTGTGCCTTCGGCCGCAGGTAGGCGGGAGCGCTGCGGCCGTAGTGGCGGGCGGCGACGGCGACGGCCTGGATCTCCTCGTGCGCGTGCAGCCGGGCCTTGCCGGTCTCCAGCTGTATGAGGTCGAGGACCTCCGACTGCCGCTTGAGCAGCAGGTCGTGGAAGCGCAGCAGGACGTCCGCGCGGCGGCGCACCGGTATGTCCGCCCACCGGCGCTGCGCCGCGCGCGCCCGCTCGAAGGCCGTCGCGACGTCCTCGGGGGTCGACTCCGGGAGGCGGGCCAACACCTCCTCGGTGAACGGGGTGTGGCTCGCGGTGGTGCCGGAACCGGTCACCCCGCGGGTGAGGCGGGCGACGAGCGCCGGGGTGACCACCTCGGCCGCCGTCCGGGTGTCCCCGGCCGGCGCGACGGGGTTGCCACCCGGTGCCGCGGGGGTCTGCGTCGCCACTGCTGTGCTGTGCCGCGAGTCCGTCATGAGGGCGAGCGTAGGCGGGGACGCGGCCGTTTGGATACCCGCAAGTAGCCTGTTTTCACCGGTCATCCACAATCCCGCCAGTGGTTGGTGGCGCGATTTTTCCGTCGGCGGGCGCGCCCGGGGCCGCTCGGACCGCGGCTGCTCGGGCCCTGGCTCCTCGGGCCCTGGCTATTCGGACCGGGCGAAGCTGCCCAGCACGGTGTCGAACTGCCGGCGCCCCTCCGCGGCCTGCGCGGCCGGGGCGGACACCCACACGTCGTACGTCCTGCCGCCCTCGTTCCAGCAGACGTCCTCGGTGCGCCGCGGGCCGGACGTGTCCTCGAAGCCGTTCCAGGTGAACTGCCAGGAGGCCGCCTGGTTTCCGTTGTGCGTGGTGCGCGAGACGCGGCCGTCCCGGTACCCCGGGTAGTGGTCCGGGCCCTGCGCGGCGGAGTCGCGCATGAAGCCGTACGGGCCGCCGTCCTTGGGGCCGGAGACCAGCACTCCGATGCGGAACTCCCGGTCCGGCGAGTAGTAGAAGACGCGCGGCGGCTCGGACGAGCGGGTGTAGCCGTCGGGGACGGCGAGCGTGAAGCCCGCCGGGTCCTCGACCACGTGGTAGCCCGCCGGTGCCTTGCCCGCCGCGGGGGACGCCGGCGGGGTCGGCGAACCGGACGGCGGAGCCGCCGTGGCGGTGTCCGCGGCCGGTCCCGAGGCGGGGGCCTTGTCGGCGGGCCGGTGCGGTCCGGGACGTGCGGGCGTGCCGGAGGGCCGCGCGTCGGACGGCCGGCCGGTGGCGCTGAAGGCCGGGACGGGACCGCGGGCGTCGTCCCGCTCCCCGTCCCTCCCGAGCACCAGCCAGGCCGCCACCCCGGCGCCCAGTCCAGCGAGGGTGACCAGGGCGACGCAGGCCAGCACCGCCGTACGGACCCGCACGGTGCGACGCGGTCCACCGGGCGTCCCGGGGGGCGGGACGAACGCCGCGGGGGGCGTGGTTGGCGGCGTGCCCGGACCAGGCTGACCGGGCTGGCCGGGTTGGCCGGGTTGGCCGGGTTGGCCGGGTTGGCCGGGCTGATCACTCGGGCCGGTCGGACCGGTCCGACCGGGCCGCGC
>NZ_JAIQLH010000212.1 GCF_020037025.1 Streptomyces huiliensis
ACCTCGCCGGCGGCGGTGCCGCCCCGCACCCGCCGCTGCCCGGCGACCCGTCGACGACGGGTGCCGTGCCGCACGTGGGTACCTCGGACGCCGGTCCGTGGCCCGGTGGCCCCGGCGCGTCCGGCGACCCGTTCGGCGGCGCCCAGGCGCCGTACGGACAGGCCCCGCAGGCCCAGCAGCAGCACCAGACTCAGCAGCACCAGAACCGGCAGCACCAGGCGCCGCCGTCGCACCAGACGCAGCAGACGCCGATGGGCGGCGAGGTGCCCTGGCCGGGCGACCCCGCGACGACCGGCGCCGGGCCCGTCCCGGGCGACCCGTTCGCGAACCCGGCGCCGGGCCAGGGAGCCCACCCGGGCATGGGCGTCGGCCAGGGCACCGCGCCGTGGCCCGGCGGCCCGGAGACCACGGGCGCCATGCCCGTCCCGGGCGACCCGTCCGTCACCGGCGCCACGCCGCTGCCGAACGACCCCTTCACCAACACCCCGGCCACCGGGGGAGCGCCCTGGACCGCCGACGCGCTGACGGGCGGCGCCCCGGCGCACCCCGGTGCCCCGCAGGCGCCCGGCGCGCCGTGGAACGGGAGCGGACCGGGCGCCCCCGAGACCACCCAGCAGTTCCCGGCGCCGCCGTTCCCCGGCCAGGGCCAGGGTCCCGGCCAGGGCGGACAGCAGGGTCAGGGCCAGGGCCCCCGCCTGCCGTTCCCCGTCGGCAACCGGACGGACACCCCGCCCGACGGCTTCCCGGTCGTGCCGCCGCCCGTGGGCCAGTCCCCGGCCGTGCCGCCGCCCGGCCCCGGGGCCGCCCCCAAGAAGAACCAGCAGCAGAACCAGAAGCAGCAGCAGACCCAGCAGCAGAAGCAGGGCAAAAAGAAGAAGGGCGCCGCCAAGGGCGCTCCCCAGGCGAACCAGCAGTCGGCCCAGCAGACCGCTCAGCGCCCCGGCCCGAAGGTGCCGCCGCCCGGCGCCACCGGCTCCGTCCCGCCGCCGCCCGGCGCCGCGCGCCCGAACCCGGCCGCCGAGACGCTGGTCAGCGGCATGCCGCCGGTGTCCGCGCCGGGTGGCGCGAAGGCGCAGGGCGGGCCGAAGCCGTTCGACAGCGGCGCGCCCCGCGTCGCCGTGCCGAAGCCGCCCGTCGACAGCGGTGCCCCGCGCATCGCCGTGCCCAAGCCCAAGGCGGGCGCGGCGGCGGGCCAGAGCGGTCCCTCGGTCCCCGGCCCCGGCGGCCCGGCCGTGCCCAAGCCCGGCGGTCCGTCGGTCCCCCGGCCCCCGGCCGCGGTCGGTGCCCCGCCGAGCGCCCCCAAGCCCCCGGCCAAGGCCGCCGCGAAGAGCGCGCCCAAGAAGAAGGGCCGCAACAAGCTGGTCCTGCTGGCGGGCGGCGTGGTCGTGCTGGCCGGTGTCGCCTACGGCGCCGGTCTGGTGATGAACCACTCCGACGTCCCGCAGGGCACCACCGTGCTCGGCGTCGACATCGGCGGCAGCTCCAAGGAGCAGGCCGTGCAGAAGCTCGACGCCAAGGTCGGCGACCGGGCGACCGCGCCGCTGAAGGTGGTCATCGGCGGCAAGAAGGCGGACCTGAAGCCGTCCGTGGCCGGCCTGTCCATCGACACCCAGGAGACCGTCCGGTCGGTCTCCGGCCGGGACTACAACCCCGTCACCGTCGTCGGCTCCCTCGTCGGCAGCGGCCGGACGGGCAAGCCGATGGTGAACGTGGACGAGGAGAAGGTCGCCGCCGCGCTCAAGTCCCTGGCCGGCGAGTCCGGCGGGGCCAAGGACGGAACGATCCGCTTCGTCCCCGGCAAGGCCGTTCCGGTGTACGGCAAGCCGTACCAGGGCGTGGACGTGGCCAAGGGCGTCGAGGCCGTGGCCGCCGCCTACCGCGAGCGCGTCGAGACGGGCAAGGACGCCGAGGTGTCGCTGCCGACCACCAGCCGGCAGCCGAAGGTGTCCAACGCCGAGGTCGACCGCATGATGGAGGAGTTCGCCAAGCCGGCGATGTCCGACCGGGTCACGATCCAGACCGACCTGGCGCACCGCGTCCAGTTCGGCCCGGCCTTCTCCCTGCCGCAGATCCTCACGGTCAAGGAGGTCGGCGGCAAGCTGGTCGAGACCTACAACCTCGAAGCGATCAAGAAGCTCTACGGCAAGAGCTTCGACGGCGTACTGATCACCCGGGGGAACGGCAGCAAGACGCCCGTCACCCCGAACGACGTCGCCGCCGCGCTGGGCAAGGCGCTGCGCGGCAAGACGCCGGCCGAGCGGCTGGTCGTCATCAAGACGAACGTCGGCTGACGCCCGGCACATCGTAGGAGGCCCCGCCCCCGGTTCACCGGAGCGGGGCCTCCGTCCATGGGTACGTGGTGCGAGGCCGGTACATGACATCTGTCATGCCGAGCACACGACGGCCGACACTGCCCCGCGCGGCGCCGCCCGGCGAGGATGGTGCCATGACCATCACCGCAGGGACGTTCACGGGGGACAGCCGGCACGCGGGAGCCGCTCCCGCTGTCAGCTTCGCGAACGTCAACAAGAGCTTCGGCGCCGTGCGCGCCGTGGCCGATCTCGATCTCCGGCTCTACCCGGGCGAGACCGTCGCCCTCCTCGGCCCCAACGGCGCCGGCAAGTCCACCACCCTGGACCTCCTCCTCGGCCTCAGCCGCCCGGACTCCGGGACGGTCGAGCTCTTCGGCGCCACGCCCCAGTGCGCCCTTGAAAAGGGCCTGGTCGGGGCGATGCTGCAGAGTGGCGGCCTGATGGAGGAGGTCAAGGTCCGCGAACTGGTGCGGCTCGCCTGCGACCTGCACCCGCGGGCGTACCCGGTGGACCGGGTCATGGAGCAGGCGGGCATCACCGAGATCGCGGACCGGATGGTCAACAAGCTCTCCGGCGGCCAGGAGCAGCGGGTGCGCTTCGCACTCGCGACGGCCGGTGCGAACGACCTGATCGTCCTTGACGAGCCGACGACGGGCATGGACGTCACGTCCCGCCAGACGTTCTGGGGCGCCATGCGCCGCCAGGCGGACGAGGGCCGCGCCGTCCTCTTCGCCACCCACTACCTGGAGGAGGCCGACGCGATCGCCGACCGCGTCATCGTCCTCCACCGCGGCCGGATCCTCGCGGACGGCTCGGCGGCCGAGATCAAGGCCAAGGCCGGCGCCCGCCGGGTCGTCTTCGACCTGGACGGCGAGATCCCCGAGGCCGCCCTGCGCACCCTGCCGCACCTCGCCGGCCTGGAGGTCTCCGGCCGCACCGTCCGCATCCAGTCCCACGACGCCGACGCCACCGTCCACGCGCTGTACGGGCTCGGGCTGTACCCGCGCAACCTGGAGGTCGCGGGCCTCGGCCTGGAGCAGGCCTTCATCGCCATCACCGACGCCGCCACCGCCGGGGAGGCGGTCTCCGCATGAAGACGCTGGTCAAGCTGGAAATCACGCGCACCCTGCGCAACAAGAAGTTCATGTTCTTCTCCGTGCTCTACCCGGCGGCGCTCTACCTGCTGATCGCGTCCGGCGCGAAGAGCGACGAGAAGCTGGGCGACACCGGACTGACCTTCCCGGTGCTGTACATGGTCTCCATGGCCACCTTCGGCGCCATCACGGCCGTCCTCATCGGCAACGCCGAGCGCATCGCCAAGGAGCGCGAGAAGGGCTGGGTCCGCCAGCTGCGGCTGACCGCCCTGCCGGGCCGCGGCTACGTCACGGCGAAGATCGCCTCGGCCGCCGTGGTCTCGCTGCCGGGCATCCTGGTCGTGTTCGGCATCGCCGCCGCGGTCAAGGGCGTCCGCCTGGAGGCCTGGCAGTGGGTCTCCCTGACCGCCGTCATCTGGGCCGGCAGCTGCGTCTTCGCGGCGCTCGGCGTGGCCATCGGCTACCTGGCCACCGGGGACGCCGTCCGTCCCATCGTGATGATCGTCTACTTCGGCCTGGCCGCCCTCGGCGGCCTGTGGATGCCCTCCGCGGTCTTCCCGCACTGGCTCCAGACGATCACCGAGTACGTCCCCACCCACGCCTACGCCGGCCTCGGCCAGGCCATCGAGCGCGGGGACGCGCCGGGCGCCCGGGACGTCCTGCTGCTCGTCGGCTACCTGGCCCTCTTCAGCGGCGCCGCCGCCTGGCTGTACCGGAAGGACACCCACAAGGCGTGAACGGGTGCCCGCAGGCCGGCCGCCGGTCCCGGGGGAGACTCGGGGACATGGACGAGAGCGGTGACATGATGATCGGCAGGGCCCCCGAGACCCGGCGGCAGTTCCTGGCCAAGTCGTGCTGGACCGTCCTGTACCTGACGTACCTGGTGTACGCGGTGGCCGACCTGACGAGCGGCCGGCACGCGCCGGCCGCCACCGCGTTCGGCTGGTGCGGGCTCTGCGCCTTCCTCACCGGCTACCTCTACCTGCTCTTCGGCCCCCGCCCGGCCGACGGCCCCGGCCGGCGCCAGTTCGCCATCCTGGCGGGGCTGTACGTGCTGTCGCTGCTCATGGTGATGACACTCGGCGGCGCCTGGCTCACCCTGCTGGTCTACGTCTCCATCTCCAGCGCGGTGCTGATGCCCGTCCGCTGGGCGGTCCGGGCCATCGCCGTGGTCGGCGCCACCGTCCTGGCCCTCGGCCTGCTCAACGGCGCCACGGACAGCGGGCTGTTCATCGTGCTCACCGCCACCGTGCTCGGCGGCGGCGCGATGACGGCCGTCGTCCAGATGGGCCGCACCATGCGCGAACTCCGCGAGGCGCGGGCCGCCGTCGCCCAGCTCGCCGCCAACGAGGAGCGCCTCCGGCTCGCCCGCGACCTGCACGACCTGCTCGGCCACTCGCTCTCCCTGATCACCCTCAAGAGCGAGCTCGCCGGCCGGATGCTGCCGGACCGGCCCGAGCAGGCGGCCCAGCAGGTCGCCGACATCGAACGCGTCAGCCGCCAGGCCCTCGTCGACGTCCGCGAGGCCGTCACCGGCTTCCGCCGCCCCACCCTGGAGGGCGAACTCGCCGGCGCCCGGACGGCCCTCGCCGCCGCCGGCATCACCGCCGACCTCACCCGGGCCGGCACCGGCCACCCCGACCTCGCCCCCGACGCCGAGGGCGCCCTCGCCTGGGCCCTCCGCGAGGCCGTCACCAACGCCGTCCGGCACAGCGGCGCCCGCCGCTGCGAGGTCTCCCTCACCGAGTCCGGCGACGAACTCCGCCTCACCGTCACCGACGACGGCCGGGGCCCCCGGCGCCCGCACGGCAACGGCCTCACCGGCCTCGCCGAACGCCTCGCCCTCGCCGACGGCCGCCTGGAGACCGGCCGCGACCCCCGCGGCGGCTTCCGCCTCCACGCCCGCGTCCCCCTGGTCCGCGCCGATCCGGCGGCCCTCGACCCGGCGGACGCACCGGAGCGCGCCTCCTGAGGTATGCGTTGGTGCACTGCTTTTCCGGAGCGGCGTGCTGCCGCACGTCAGCCGGCTCAAGACGGCAAAGGTTTTTTCGCCGACCAGAAGTCTGAGGTGTGGTTCGGATACGGGATCTCCCCGTCCTGAAGGCGTGGAGCCTCCTGGTCGCTTGCCGGGTCGGGCACAGAAGCCTTGTCGAGGCAAGGAGTGGTGACGTCGAAAAATGCTTGACCCTTGTCGCCGATCTGCAGGCTCATCCGGTACTCGCCTGGCGCGGTTGCGTACAGCGAGGGGAAAGTCTTGCCAGGATCGTTTCCTGTGATGTGGTAGCCGCTGCTCTTCCAGTGACGCTCGACGAGCCCGAAGAAGTTTCCGCGGCGCTCCGGCGAGATAATGGTGAGCACGGTGCGCTGGCGGGTCACCTGCCCGGTCGTGCTCGACCCACTGCAAAGGCCGCTGATGGAGGTTCCGTGGACCCATCGCACAGGCGGAACAATGGCTTTCAATGTGCCATCCAGGATTCGATCGGCGCGCTCGGCTCCTTGGCGCATATCCATAGAGGCATCTCTTCCTGTTTTTGAGCTTCCTGGGTCCGATTCCCCGCCGCATCCGCTGATCATAGCGAGGGCGGCAACGAAGACCGAAATTCTGTGAAATCTCACCGGGGAGCCATCCGCGTAATTTCCTTGGAATGGCCGGAAACGATGAGACCGATATTTTTCGCAGACTCGGGGTCCCTGGAGGGATCGAAGTACCTGGAGTGAGCCGGCATGAAATCACCATGAATCAGAGGGGCAGGGCCGTCATTGACCTTGAAGCGTTGGGCGCCGAATTCTTTGCTGGCGGGGTCCGTGCCGAACCAGTTTTTGTCGTCACCGAACAGCTCAGTGGCGACGTATCCACCCAGTGCACCTCCCATGAGAACCCCTCCCGTCCCCAGAATGGTGTCTCTTTTTGAGGGGGCCCAGCTCACTGGATCGTTGTCCGCAGCCCCGACGAACACGTGTTCCTTTCCCACTCCAAGATCTTCGGCCTTGTCGACCCCTACGCCTGGGCTGCCAAGGATGATGATGTCGTCCGCTGGGATTCCGGAAGGCTCCTGGGACGCCTTACCAACGGTCAGTGAACCGTAGGAGTGGCCTATCGCAGTGACATGCGGGTGTTCGTTGCCATTTGTGGCTCTTATCGATTCCAGGAATCTGTCGTAGGTCGGCGCACCCTTTTTCGCCCGCCCTTCGCCCATCACGTCCAAGTTATTCCACCCTTGGTCGGTTCCTGTGATCGGTGCGTCATAACCCAGCCAAACGACGGATGCAGTGGATGCGTTGTACCGCCGAGCGGTGGATGCGGTCTGCTGAGCTCTGGCCACGGTTCCATCGGCGAAGTCGGCATCAAGCCGCGTTCCCAGCCCGGGGACGTATGCTGACACGTTTTTGGAGGTGTCTGGGTTTCCGTAGGAAAGTATGGCTCGGCCATGCCCTTCATCTCCGACTCCCAGCAGCAGCAGGGGAGGATCGTTCCTGGCCGTCAGCTTCTCGCTCAGTCCACGCAAGCCTGCAAGTTTGGTCTCGGCGTCGTCACTGCCGTCTTCCCGCAGTTTATCCATGAGCATGGGAAGGTAGTCGCGATTTGCTCGGTCGCGCGTCTCGGCCGGTATCCCGTCCAGGTTGCCGATTTCGCCAGGGAAGAGTGAAGCAAGTCGTTCCTGTTCCTCCTTGGACTTCTCTCCCCACCATCGCGCGTTCTCGCGCGGAGGCTTTCCCTTGCGTTCCGCAAGCTCCTTGGCCGAATCTCCTCTCACAGCCTGCAGACTCTTCAGGTCGCGAGCGACGTCGGCCCAATCCGTGTTCTTTAGGTTTCCGTTTGTCCGCAGCTTTCCCAATTCTTCTGCGTAGCGTCTGTCAATCTCGCCGGCCTCCCGAAGTGCAGAGGCTATGCGGTCTGCTATTTCCTGGGCCTTGGCTGCGTTCGGATCGGTTGCCGCTGTCAGAGGGGGTGCACTGTCAGGATGGGCGGGTTGTTGCAGCGCCGGAGCAGGCAACTGATCGAAGGAGACCCTTGGGAATTCTACCGAGCCGTTCGATCTCACTGTGAATTTTAGCTGCTCGGCGTGGTCCAACGCCTGCTGGAGCTTGCGCTGAGGCTCCGCGAGGTCTGCAGCCAGCCCATCGAGTGCGGTGCGTACCAACCCGCATTCGGTGTGGATGTATTGGTAGTTTTGGCTCAACTGTCGAAGGTCTGATAGAGCCGCGGAGGCAGCCTCGCCTTTCTCTCTCTTGCTCAATGCGGCTACCATCTCGTAATCCACGCGTTGCCTCGCGGCGCTTGCCTTCCTGCTGATTTCGCCCCAAGATTTCGCCGCGGTGCTGAATTTCGACGTATCCAGCCGCGTCAATTCGTCGATGGTCACCATGATGGGCTGTTCCCCTACTTCTTGAACGATCTCTCGGTGTGGGATTCGTTTTCATGAAATTCCACGCCGACGCTTCGCAAGTCGCCTTCCAGGGACCTGCACTTTTTGAGAACAGCCGACAGCCTGTCGTTCCAGCCGGACCTTATAGAGTCGAGGGTGCTCGCACTGCTGAAGCCGCCGGTTCCGGATTTCAGTCCTTCATGGGCGTGGTCGAGGTTCCTCATATCCTCCTGCATGCTCCGGTGCAAGTCGCCTGCCACGCCGGAGGCTCGCGTCCACGGGCCTGATGTCGCCCTATGCGTGTCGCCACTTCCGGCCCCGGCAGCCGAGGCAATGGCCATTCGTGCGCCCTCACGTGGCATGACCACCGGAATCGCTTCGGTGACGTGCTGATGCGGGTGGAAGGCCTGGAGCAGGTTGCTGCTCGGGCTGGGCGGTGTGGCCACGTGTCCCCTCCTGTTGGGCGCCGTCCGCTGATCAGTCGTGAGCATATAGCTGCACTCTGTGACTGCCGTTGATCGGGTGATGGGTGGTGCGGGTGACTAGCGAGTCAGTCCGCCCCTATTCAACGCTTTGGCCCCCCACGGCACCTGAGTACATGTACTCAGGTGAGGGGTCGCGCTGACGTTGCTTGAACAGCACTGCGGACTCGGTCGGGTTGGCCGGAACGTCAAGGCTTAGCGGCCTGAGGCATATCGTTCCTGCACGGTCTGAGACGCCGAGCCGGGTCTTCTTGCACCATGGCCTCGGCTTGGTGACATGCGAACTCGTCTGTTCCCGCCCCCTAACCTGGCGGCATGACCGAAACCCCCGCCGAGCCGTCCGTCGCCCGTGTCCGCGTCCTCCTCGCCGAGGACCAGTCCATGGTCCGCGAGGCGCTCGCGGCGCTGCTGGACCTGGAGGGGGACATCGAGGTCGTCGCGCAGGTGGCGCGGGGGGACGAGGTGGTGGAGGCGGCCCGGCGGACGCGGCCGGACGTGGCGCTGCTGGACATCGAGATGCCCGGGGCGACCGGCCTTGAGGCGGCGGCGCTGCTGGGGCGGGAGGTGCCGGAGACGCGGGTCGTCATCCTCACGACGTTCGGGCGCCCCGGCTATCTGCGCCGGGCGATGGAGGCGGGCGCGTCGGCCTTCCTGGTCAAGGACGCCCCGGCGGCCCAGCTGGCGGACGCCGTCCGCCGGGTGCTGCGCGGCGAGCGCGTCATCGACCCGGCCCTCGCGGCGGCGGCCCTCGCCGAGGGGGCGGACCCGCTGACCGAGCGCGAGCGGTCGGTGCTGCGGGCCTCGGCCGACGGGTCGACCAACGCGGAGCTGGCGAAGGCGCTCCACCTGTCGCACGGGACCGTGCGCAACTACCTGTCGACGGCGATCCAGAAGACCGGCGCGCGGAACCGGGCCGACGCGGTGCGCATCGCGCGGGAGAAGGGCTGGCTCTGAACGGTCCGGCGGCGTGCCGTCAGTTGAGCAGCGCCCGTCAGTTGAGCAGCGCCCGCGCCGCCAGCGCCTGCCGGCGCACCGCCTCCGCCGCCTCCGGCTCCACCGGGGCGATCACCTCGGCGTACTCCTCCAGTTCCCGCGCCCCGCGCGCGAACTCGCCGCGTTCGACGAGGAGTTCGGCCCGCTCGTAGCGGAGCTCCGCCGGGTGGCTCGGAAGGAGCAGGGAGAGCTCCACGGCCCAGAGCCGGACGCCGCCGCGCTCGGGGCGGGCCGCCGCCCAGGCGCGGATGTTGTTGAGGATCCGGAGGACGATCTCCAGGGGTTCGGCGGGCGAGAACGCGGCGGGCGGCACCGGGGTGCCGGTGGCGCCGGCGACCAGCAGGCCCGCCTCCTCCTCGGACAGCGTCCGGCCGCCCTCGAACGGGTCGGCGAGCACGTGCCGCCCCTCCGGGGTGCCGAAGCCGACGACGAAGTGGCCGGGCAGCGCCACCCCGTACACCGGCGCCCCGGCCCGCCGCGCCACCTCCAGCCACACCACGGACAGCAGGATCGGCAGCCCCCGGCGCCGCTCCAGCACCGAGGTGAGGAGGGAGGATTCCAGCCGCCGGTAGTCGGCGGGGGTCCCGTGGAAGCCGCAGTGCTCGCCGAGCAGGTCCGCGAGGGCCGCCGCCCAGCGCTCCGGCTCGGCGTGCCGGCCGAGGGCCGGCAGCATCCCGGCGAGGCGGTCCAGCTCCATCTGGGCCGCGTCGAGCTCCCGTTCCCCGAGCCCGGGGTCCGCCTCCGCGGCGATGAGCAGGCACAGCAGCGCCAGGTCGGGCCGTTCGTCTCGGGCCGCTTCGGCGAACCGCCGCCGGCCGCTGTTCTCGGTCATGCCGCCCTTCCCCGGGTCATGAGGACGTCCTCCACGCTCTCCATGGTGATCCCCGCGCGGCGGTTCCCGCACGGGGTCGCTCAGCGCTCCGGCTCGCGACGGTAGTGGTAGGCGTGGTGCGTCGTGAAGCCGAGCCGGTCGTACAGCGCCAGCGCGCCCGCGTTGCCGGTCTCGACCTGGAGGTACGCGGCCGAGGCGCCCTCGTCCAGCGCCCGCCGGGCCAGCGCGGCCATCACCAGCGTCGCCAGCCCCCGCCGCCGGTGCTCCGGGGAGACCTCCACGGCGGCGAACCCCGCCCACCGGCCGTCGACCACGCAGCGGCCGATGGCGGCGCCGGGGACGCTCGCGCACCACACGGACGGCCCGCCGGCCAGCACCGCGCGGGCCGCGCCGGGGTTGTCCACGCGCCCGTACGCGTCGAGCCACGCCTCGTCCGGCTCGCGGCTCAGCAGCACCCCGCTCACGTCCTCCGCCACGTCCGCGACCGGCGCCAGGGCGGCCGTCCGCATCAGGGCGTACCGCTCGCCGGTCCAGCCGCGCGCGGCCAGCTCGGCGTCCAGCCGCTCGTCCTCCGCCGGGTCGCCGGTGGTGACCTGGACGCGCGCCGGGAGCCCGCGGTCGTGGTGCCAGGCGGTGACCCGGTCCACCGCCTCCGGCAGCGGGAGTCCGGAACGGCCCAGGGGGAGCGCCGAGTTGGCGCGGGCGGTGAAGCCGTCGGCCGCGCGGAGCGTCCAGTCGCCCAGCCGCCCGGTCTCGACCGCGGGCCAGCCGCGCGCGGCCACCTCCTGGAGCTCGCGGAGGGTCGCCGCCGGGCCGCGCCGCCGCGCGGGGGCCGCCGGGACGACCTTGCCCGCGACGAGCGCGTCCTCGGCGATCTCGACCGTCCGCCCGTCGCGCCGTGTGATCCGCAGCACACCGTCCGACCAGGAGTCGAGCGTTCCGACGGCGTCGGCGAACCGTTCCGGGGAACGGGTACGGTCGTTCAGCACCCGCACCGACACCCTTTTTCCCACATCTTCGGAACTGATCCGTATTTCCAGCCGTCCGCCCGTGGTGAATTCCACAGCTCTCCCAGCCCCTCCTGTTCGTGATGAGCCCCGGAACGGAGATACTAGGTGCGGGCATCGACGACGCCGCGCTCCCGCGCGAGATGACCCCTACCGAGGAGGAACGACAGCGTGACCTACGTCATCGCGCAGCCTTGTGTCGACGTGAAGGACAAGGCGTGCATCGAGGAGTGCCCCGTCGACTGCATCTACGAGGGCTCCCGGTCCTTGTACATCCACCCGGACGAATGTGTCGACTGTGGTGCCTGTGAGCCGGTCTGCCCGGTCGAGGCGATCTTCTACGAGGACGACACCCCGGACGAGTGGAAGGACTACTACAAGGCGAACGTCGAGTTCTTCGACGAGCTCGGCTCGCCGGGTGGCGCCTCCAAGCTGGGGCTGATCGAGCGGGACCACCCGTTCATCGCCGCGCTGCCGCCGCAGAACCAGTGAGCTGCCCCTAGGCACCGCACCCGGCCCCGTACAGCCCACCGCCGTACGGGGCCGCGGCATTCCCGTTTCATGGACCACACCGGACCACTTCCAGCCCAAGAGAGCGAGCAGCCCAGCGTGAGCCCCGTCTCCTCCCGTCTCCCCGTCTTCCCCTGGGACCGCCTGGAGCCCTACAAGGCCACGGCCGCCGCGCACCCCGACGGCATCGTGGACCTGTCCGTGGGCACGCCGGTGGACCCGGTCCCGGCGCTGGTCCGCCGGGCCCTCGCCGAGGCCGCGGACAGCCCCGGCTATCCGACGGTCTGGGGCACGGCCGCGCTGCGCGACGCGCTCACCGGCTGGACGGAGCGCCGGCTGGGCGCCCGCGGGATGGCGCACGAGAACGTGCTGCCGGTCGTCGGCTCCAAGGAACTGGTCGCCTGGCTGCCCACCCAGCTCGGCCTCGGGCCGGGCGACAAGGTCGCCTACCCGCGGCTCGCCTACCCGACGTACGAGGTGGGCGCGCGGCTGGCGGGCGCCGAGCCGGTTGTGTACGACGACCCGACCGAGCTCGACCCGGCCGGCCTCAAGCTGCTCTGGCTGAACTCGCCCTCCAACCCCACCGGCCGCGTCCTGTCGGCCGACGAGCTGCGCCGCGCGGTCGCCTGGGCCCGCGAGCACGGCGTGCTCCTCTTCAGCGACGAGTGCTACCTGGAGCTGGGCTGGGACACCGAGCCGGTCTCCGTCCTCCACCCGGACGTCTGCGGCGGCTCGTACGACGGGATCGTCGCCGTCCACTCGCTCTCCAAGCGCTCCAACCTGGCCGGCTACCGGGCCGCTTTCCTCGCCGGTGACGCGGCCGTGCTGGGCGAGCTGCTCAGCATCCGCAAGCACGGCGGGATGATGGTCGCCGCCCCGGTGCAGGCCGCCACGGTGGCCGCGCTCGGCGACACCGCGCACGTCACCGAGCAGCGGGCCCGCTACGCCCGCCGCCGGGCCGCCCTGCGGGCCGCCTTCGAGGGCGCCGGGTTCCGCATCGAGCACAGCGAGGCGTCGCTGTACCTGTGGGCCACCCGGGACGAGCCGTGCTGGGACACCGTCGGGGAGCTGTCGAAGCGCGGCATCCTCGTGGCGCCCGGAGAGTTCTACGGCGCGGCGGGCGAGCGCTTCGTGCGGATCGCCTTCACCGCGACCGACGAGCGGGTGGAGGCGGCCGTCCGCCGACTGGCGGACTGACCCGGTCCGGACGCGTTCGGTCCGGACGTGCGCGAAGGGCCCGGGAGGGGATTCCCGGGCCCTTCGCGTGCCGCGTGAGGGGTGCCTCGCCGACGGCGGTGCCGTCCGGTCCGCGGGCCGGTGGACACGGCCCGCGGACCGGACGGTGCGCGGATCGTTCCGCTCGGTTCAGCCGCCGAGGGGCAGGGACTTGGTCACGCCGCCGCCGAGCTGGTCGGTGGGCAGGCCCTTGCCGACCGCGCCGCCCTTGCCCACGGCCTTGGCCGCGCCGCCGACCGTCGAACCGGCGGTGCCGGCCAGGTGGCCCGCGGTCTTCTGGCCGGACTGCAGGGTGGCCTTGCCGGTGGTGCCGGTGGTGGCCAGCGTCCGCTTGGCGGCGGGCAGGGCGGTGTGCACGACCTTGTTGCCCGCGTCCGTCGTCACCGCACCGGCCGTCTTGGAGACCGTCTCGACGTGGTTGCCCACCTGAGCGGCGTCCACCGCGGTCAGGTTGCCCAGCTCGGGGGCCTTGAGGGCGTCCGCGCTCGCCGCGCCGGCCGCGCCGACGACGGGGGCGGTGCCCGCCGCGACGAGCAGGGCGACCTGGGCGATCCGACGCGTGAGGGGGAGGGACATGTTGCTCCTTCGACGGGTGTGACTCAAGACGGTGGGTGGGACGGAACTGCTGTCGTTCGCCGTCCGGGCTGTCGTGCGCTGCCCGGCGTGCGGACGCAGTGACTACCGCCCGAGCCCTCCGAAGGTTGCGGTGGCCCTGTGTAAAGAGTTGGTAATGCGTCGCATAATCAGCTCTGTGAACAATCGGGCAAACCCGTCGGGCGTCCGTAAGCCGCGAAAGACCGGTAATCCCGGGTTCACCAGCGGTCCCGCGTGAAAATGCCGCACTGGGCGGCCACGTATACCCCGCCCTCCGGAGTGACAACCTTCCGTTCCCGCGATTGCCCCCGTCGGGGGCATGCTCGTACTACTGCGCGGTGGTGATCCGGACGGCCGCCGGCCCCTCGCCGGCGCGGCCCGTCTCCGTACGCCAGCCGGCCCGGGACTCCTCGGCGGTCCACACCCGGCCGTCGAACGACACCCGGGTGACGCGCAGCTCGGCCGCGTTCGCCACCGCCCAGGACGCCAGCTCCCAGCCGCGCCGCCGGGGCCCGTCGTCCGTCGCCCCCGTCCGCACCGGCCGGGCCGGGACGGTCACCGTGGGGGACACGGCGCCCCGCCGCCCGGCGGTCTCCGCGGCCGGCAGCACCGACGCGCCGAAGTCCCGCCGCAGCTTGGCCCGGAGCGCCGCCGGGTCTCCCGGCTTGCCGTCGCTCGGGCTGGTCGCGCAGCTGAACGCGGCCGGGGCCCGACCGGTCAGCGCCGCCGCCAGTAGCGAGGCCCCCGGCTCGTGCTTCGCGTA
>NZ_JAIQLH010000213.1 GCF_020037025.1 Streptomyces huiliensis
TGAACGCGGCCGGGGCCCGACCGGTCAGCGCCGCCGCCAGTAGCGAGGCCCCCGGCTCGTGCTTCGCGTACGCCTGCGGGAACCCGCTGCGCTGCACCTTCTGCGCCGCCACCGTGAGCGGCAGCCGCGAGTAGCCCGGCACCTGGACGAGGTGCGTGTAGAAGGAGCCCGACGCGTAGACCGGATCGGTGATCTGACGGGCCGTGCCCCAGCCCTGCGTCGGCCGCTGCTGGAACAGCCCCTGCGAATCCCGGTCGCCGTGGTGGATGTTGCGCAGCCCCGACTCCTGCATCGCGGTGGCGAGGGCGATCGTCACGGCCCGCTCCGGCAGCCCGCGCGAGGTGCCCACGGCGGTGATGGCCGAGGCGTTCGCCGCCTGCTCCGGGTCGACCGAGTACGACTCCCCGTCCACGCGCACGGTGCAGCGCGGGGCGCCCGGGCCGGCCGTCAGGTAGTGCGCCACCAGGTAACCGGCCAGCGCCAGCAGCACTCCGCAGGCGGCCCCGACGCGCAGCAGTCGTCCGCGGCGGACAGCGAAGATCGGGGGCATACGGCCCACGTTACTTGACGGAACAGGCCGTGGGCCGCTTCGTCCGGGCCCGGTGTCCGGGATGCCGGACAGCGGATGGAACGCGTGATTCCGGTGCCGGCGGGGCGGGCGCGGGGATTCCCGCCACGGCCCGGGCCGGTCTCCGGGACTCCGGGTTAGAGTCGCCTGCATGGACCACGCCGCCGCACTCGACCTGTCCCTCGACGCCGCCGCGCTCACCGCGCGCCTCGTCGACTTCCCGTCGGTCAGCGGTACGGAGGGGCCGCTCGCCGACGCCATCGAAACGGCCCTGCGCGCGCTCCCGCACCTGACGGTGGACCGGCACGGCAACAACGTCGTCGCCCGAACGAACCTCGGTCGCGCCGAACGCGTGGTCCTCGCCGGGCACATCGACACCGTGCCCATCGCCGACAACGTCCCCTCCCGCCTCGATGGCGACGGCGTGCTCTGGGGCTGCGGCACCAGCGACATGAAGGCCGGCGTCGCCGTCCAGCTGCGCGTCGCCGCCACCGTCCCCGAGCCCAACCGCGACCTCACCTTCGTCTTCTACGACAACGAGGAGGTCTCCGCCCACCTCAACGGCCTCGGGCACGTCGCCGAGGCCCACCCGGACTGGCTGGCGGGCGACTTCGCGATCCTCCTCGAACCCTCCGACGCCGAGGTGGAGGGCGGCTGCCAGGGCACCCTGAGGGTGATCCTCCGCTTCGAGGGCGAGCGCGCCCACTCCGCCCGGAGCTGGATGGGCTCCAACGCGATCCACGCCGTCGCCCCGGCCCTCGCCCGGCTGGCCGCGTACGAGCCGCGCCGGCCCGTCATCGACGGCCTCCAGTACCACGAGGGCCTCAACGCCGTCCGCGTCGGCGGCGGGGTGGCGAACAACGTGATCCCCGACGAGTGCACCCTGACGGTGAACTTCCGCTACGCGCCGGACCGCTCGGCGGAGGACGCGCTGGCCCACGTCCGCGAGGTGTTCGAGGGCTGCGGCGTGACGGAGATGACCGTCGACGACCACTCGGGGGGCGCCCTCCCCGGCCTCTCCCACCCGGCCGCCGCGGCCTTCATGGAGGCCGTCGGCGGCCACGCGCGGCCCAAGTTCGGCTGGACCGACGTGGCCCGCTTCTCCGCCCTCGGAGTGCCCGCCGTCAACTACGGTCCCGGCGACCCGCTGTACGCGCACAAGCGCGACGAACACGTGGTCGTGGACCGGATCCACCGGTGCGAGGAGCGGCTGCGGGCCTGGCTGACGGCCTGATCCGGACCGCTCGGGCACCCCGCTCCTCGTCCGTTGGGCCTACGCTGAACTGCACCAACGGCAGCGGAGGGAGCACGGAATGGTCAATTCCGACGGGGCGCGCACACGGCGGGAGCAGCGCCGGGGGCCGGTGCTGCGACGCCATGGGCAGATGCAGCAGGGCACCACGGACCAGCATCTGCTGGACACCCGGGGGACGGCGGACTGGGTGCACGAGGACCCGTTCCGGGTGCTGCGCATCCAGTCCGAGTTCGTCGAGGGCTTCGGCGCCCTCGCCGAACTCCCCCCGGCGATCAGTGTGTTCGGTTCCGCCAGGACCCGGCGGGACTCACCGGAGTACGAGGCCGCGACCGCGATCGGCCGGGGCCTGGTCGAGGCCGGCTTCGCCGTGATCACCGGCGGCGGGCCGGGCGCCATGGAGGCAGCGAACAAGGGTGCGATGGAGGCGGGCGGCGTCTCCGTCGGCCTCGGCATCGAGCTGCCCTTCGAACAGGGCATCAACCCCTATGTGAACCTCGGGGTCGACTTCCGCTACTTCTTCGTCCGCAAGACGATGTTCGTGAAGTACGCGAGCGGCTTCGTGGTGCTGCCGGGCGGACTGGGGACGCTGGACGAGCTGTTCGAGGCGCTCACCCTGGTGCAGACGAAGAAGGTGACGCGGTTCCCGATCGTCCTCTTCGGCTCCGACTACTGGCGGGGCCTGGTGCGGTGGATCGAGGAGACGCTGGTGGCCGAGGGCAAGGTGGGGGCGCAGGACCTCCAGCTGTTCCATGTGACGGACGACGTCGAGGAGGCCATCACGCTGGTGACGAAGGAGGCGGGGGCCTGAGGGCATGAGGAGGGGGCGCGTCGGACTTCCCGCGCCCCCGCCCCATGGCGGTCCCGCGCCCCCGCCCCAAGGCGGTCGGCTACGCCAGACCGCGCCGGGCGACCGCCGGCTCCCGGTGGCCGGCGATGGACGCCACCATGTCGAGCACCTGCCGGGTCTCGGCCACCTCGTGGACGCGGTACACCTGGGCGCCCAGCCAGGCCGACACCGCGGTCGTGGCGAGCGTCCCGAGGAGCCGCTCCTTGACCGGCCGGTCCAGCGTCTCGCCCACGAAGTCCTTGTTGGACAGCGAGACCAGCACCGGCCAGCCGGTCTCCGCCATCTCGCCGAGCCGCCGCGTGGCCTCCAGCGAGTGCCGGGTGTTCTTCCCGAAGTCGTGCCCCGGGTCGATCATGATCCCGTCGCGCCGCACGCCGAGCGCGACGGCCCGTTCGGCCAGCCCCACGGTGACCCGCAGGATGTCCGCCATCACGTCCTCGTACTCGGTCCGGTGCGGCCGGGTGCGCGGCTCGACGCCGCCCGCGTGGGTGCACACCAGGCCGGCGCCGTACCGGGCGGCGACCTCGGCGAGCCGGGGGTCGAAGCCGCCCCACGCGTCGTTCAGCAGGTCCGCGCCGGCCTCGCAGACCGCCTCGCCGACCTCGTGCCGCCAGGTGTCCACGCTGATCACCACGTCCGGGTGGCGGCGGCGCACCTCGGCGACGAAGCCGACGGTCCGCCGGGCCTCCTCCGCGGCCGTCACCTCCTCGCCGGGGCCGGCCTTCACCCCGCCGATGTCGATGATCGCGGCGCCCTCGGCCACCGCCTGCTCGACCCGGTCCAGCGCGGGCTCGTCCTGGAAGGTGGCTCCCCGGTCGTAGAACGAGTCCGGCGTCCGGTTGACGATCGCCATGATCACCGGCTCGTGGGCCCCGAACTCGCGTCGTCCCAGCCGCAGCATTCTTCCCGCACTCCCTCTCCGTGGTCCGTCAGCGACCTTAACCGTCGGTGCGGCCGTAGTGGACATGGCACGATCGGGGAGGACGGATCGACCGGGGAGAGGCTCGTGTTCTGGTTCTTGCTCATCGCGTTGGTCGTGGTGGTCGCCGCGGTCACGCTCGCCGTGCTGAGCGGCCGCGACGGCGTGCTGCCCGAGGCGGAGCCGGACCGCACCGCCTGGTCGCTGCCCCCGGACCGGCCGCTGGCCCGCGCGGACGTCGACGGCCTGCGACTGCCCGTCGCCCTGCGCGGCTACCGCATGACCGACACGGACGACGTCCTGGACCGGCTCGCCGCCGAGCTGACCGAGCGGGACGCGCGCATCGCCGAACTGGAGGCGGCCCTCGCCGGGGCCCGCGCGGAGGCGCGGAAGGCGAACGAGCGGACACGGGACGAGGACGAGGGGGAGCGGGCATGAGCGACGGAGTGGTCATCGGGCCGGACGGCCTGGCGCGGTGCCCGTGGGGGCTGGAGGACGAGTCGCGCGCGGACTACCGCCGCTACCACGACACGGAGTGGGGCGTCCCGGTCCACGGGGACGACGTCCTGTTCGAACGGATATGCCTGGAGGCCTTCCAGTCCGGCCTCTCCTGGCTGACGATCCTCCGCCGCCGCGAGGGCTTCCGCACCGCCTTCGCCGGCTTCTCCATCGCCAAGGTCGCCGCCTTCACGGAGACCGACGAGGCCCGGCTCCTCGCCGACCCGGGCATCATCCGCAACCGCGCCAAGATCGGCGCGGCGCTGGCCAACGCGAAGGTGGCCGCGGAGTGGGCACCCGGCGAGCTCACGTCGCTCGTCTGGTCCTTCGCCCCGGCCGCCGGGGCCCGCCCGGTGCCCCGCACGGCGGCCGACGTACCGCCGCTGACGGCGGAGTCGACGGCGCTGTCGAAGGAGCTGAAGCGGCGGGGGTTCCGGTTCGTCGGGCCGACGACGGCTTATGCGCTGATGCAGGCGTGTGGGCTGGTGAACGATCACCTGGCGGGGTGCCACGTGCGGGGGTGAGGGGGTGGTGCCCCGATCCCGCCCCTTCGCCGATTCCTGGGGCTGCGCCCCTGACCCCCTGGGCGCGCACTTCAGCCCGTCCGGCGATTGAGGACAACCGCGCGGAGCGCGGTTGCGGGGGTGCGGGGATGCCCCCGCAGAAACGGGAAGGGGCGGGATCGGGGAACCCTCACCGCCCCACGAACCGCGGCCGCTCCTTCTTCAGGAAAGCCTCCACCGCGGCCCGGTGATCATCAGACCCCCCGACGCGAGTCTGAAGCACCTCCTCCACCGCCAACGTCTCGGCGAGCGAGTGATCCGCCCCGAACGCCACCGCCTGCTTGATCGCCGCGAACGTGAGCGTCGGCCCCTCCGCGAGCCGCCGCGCGACGGCGGAGGCCTCGGCGAGCAGCTCGCCCACGGGCACGACCTTGTGCGCGAGACCAAGGGAGAGAGCCTCCGACGCGGACACGCTCCGCGGAAAAAGCAGCAGATCCATGGCCCGCCCATGCCCCACAAGCCGCGCCAGCGTCCAGGACACCCCGGAGTCCCCGGCGAGCGCCACACCGGCGAAGGCGGTGTTGAAGGAGGCCGTGTCGGCGACGACGCGGTAGTCGGCGGCGAAGGCGAAACCCGCCCCGGCCCCGGCGGCGACCCCGTTCACCCCGGCGACGACCGGCTTGGGCATCTCGGCGAGGGCGAGGGTGATGGGTGAGTAGTGCTCCTTGACCGTCTCCCAGGTCCGCGCGGTGCCGTGCTCCCGGTCGGCGGCGAGCGAGGCGGTGTGCTCCTTCAGGTCCTGGCCGACGCAGAAGGCGCGTCCGGAGCCGGTGAGCAGGACGGCGCGGACGGCGGTGTCGTCCGCCGCCCGCCGGACGGCGCCGAGGAGGGCCACCTTGGTCGCCGTGTCCAGCGCGTTCATGGCGTCGGGCCGGTTCACGGTGATCGTCGCGAGCCCGTCGGCCACCTCGTACAGCACGGTGTCGGCCATGGAGCGTCCCTCCCTCGGAATGACTGCGGTCAGCGGTCAGCTTGCCGCAGAAGGCCGTGCGGCACAGGGGGCCGGCATGTGACCTGCGTCAAAGAAGTCAAAGAATCGTTCCTCTGTACGGGTGCGTGGTTGCCGAGCAGGCACCGGGCAATCGCCGAATTGGGTGGTTTTGCCGGAGCGTGTTGCCGAAGGGATGCCGACCGATGTTGGTCATTGGGTCGCGCGATGCGGGATAATGGCCTGGAAGCAATGTGTTCGATGCCGGTGACACGTGCCCTTCGGAGGGGTCGTCGGCTGACGATGAGCTGGTTTCAGGAAGGGGAACGAGCATGGCGGCCATGAAGCCGCGGACGGGCGACGGCCCGCTCGAGGTGACCAAGGAGGGGCGGGGCATCGTCATGCGGGTTCCGCTCGAAGGCGGCGGTCGTCTCGTCGTCGAGCTGACCCCGGACGAGGCGGCGGCTCTTGCCGACGCCCTGAAGAACGTCGTCGTCTGACACCCGGACCGCGGGTCTTTCGCTGACTTTTCCCTGCCCTGGCAGCCGGTGTGACCGGCGGCCGGGGCAGGGCCTTCTCATATTCCGGACACTTTTCCACGGATTTCCGGGGGGACCCGGGACGGTCCCGTTCCGCCCCGCGCCCGATGGCCGGAAACCGACGGCCGCCCCGGCTGGTGGACCCCTCCGCGCCGGTGAACCCCTCCGCCGGTGAACCCCTCCGGGGGAGCCCCGTCAGCCCCGCCGGGCCGCGCACAGCAGCCCGTCCCCCACCGGCAGCAGCGACGGCAGCAGCACCGCCGACTCCCGCACCACCCGGAGCAGTTCGCGCAGCCGCAGCACCTCCGCCGGCTGGGCGGCCGAGTCGACCGTCCGCCCGTCCGCGAAGACGCCCTCGAAGCAGACGACCCCGCCGGGCCGCAGCAGGCGCAACGATTCCGCTAGGTAGTCGAGGTACTCCAGCCGGTCACCGTCGCAGAACACCAGGTCATACCCGCCGTCCGCCAGCCGGGGCAGCACTTCCAGCGCGCGGCCGGGGATGAACCGGGCGCGGTTGCCGGCGAAGCCCGCGGCGCGGAACGCCTGCCGGGCGAACTGCTGGCACTCGGGGTCGCTGTCCACCGTGGTGAGGACGCCGTCCGGGCGCATGCCGTGCAGGAGGTGCAGGCCGGAGACGCCGGTGCCGGTGCCGATCTCCGCGACGGCCTTGGCGTCCACGGCGGCGGCGAGCAGGCGCAGCGCGGAGCCCGTGCCGGACGACACCGAGCGGAGCCCCGCCTCCTGGGCCCGGTCGCGTGCCCAGAGCAGTGCCGGGTCCTCGATGTGCTCGACGCCGTACGCATCGGCGAACGCCCAGCTCGTCTGCCGGTTGCCGGTAATGGCCCTCTCCTGTCCCCATGTGTCGACGCAACGGTGACTGTATCCGCTGCTGTCGGGAACCCGCAGATGGGACCATGCGTTGACGGGGTGTGAGGGAGGGCGGGGAGAAGGCGACGGGGGCCGGGCGGCCCCGGCGGGGGTCCGGAGCGCGGATCAATCCCAAAAGCAGGTCAAAATTCCTTATCCGGAGCTAACGGGCGAGGTGGATATGGTAGGGGCTCCACTGGACACCACCAGAGCCGACAGGGGAGGTGCGGCTTCGAACGGTGACCGCCGGGGAGTGCTCAGGCGCTTCCGCCGGTCCGCCGCGGAGCCGAAATCCGTGACCGACACCGCTGACCGTTCCGCCGCCCGCAAGACCGCGACCGCGACGTTCGCCACCGACGCGGACGCGCCGGCGTGGACGCCTCCCACCTGGGAGGAGATCGTCAGCACGCACAGTGCACGGGTCTACCGCCTCGCTTACCGCCTGACGGGTAATCAGCACGACGCCGAGGACCTGACGCAGGAGGTCTTCGTCCGGGTCTTCCGCTCGCTGTCCACGTACACGCCGGGGACGTTCGAGGGCTGGCTGCACCGCATCACCACCAACCTGTTCCTCGACATGGTCCGCCGCCGCCAGCGCATCCGCTTCGACGCGCTGGGCGACGACGCCGCCGAGCGGCTCCCCAGCCGCGAGCCGTCCCCGCAGCAGCACTTCAACGACACGCACTTCGACGCGGACGTGCAGCAGGCGCTCGACACCCTCGCGCCCGAGTTCCGGGCCGCCGTGGTCCTCTGCGACATCGAGGGCCTCTCCTACGAGGAGATCGCGGCGACCCTCGGCGTGAAGCTGGGCACCGTCCGCAGCCGCATCCACCGCGGCCGTTCCCACCTGCGCAAGGCGCTGCGGCACCGCTCGCCCTCCGCCCGCGCCGAGCAGCGGGCCCTGGCCGGGGCGGCCCCCGGCGCCCGGCTGAGTGGGGAGGTCGGGATCGCGTGACCGGTTCAGGCGGTCAGTCCCCCGCCGAGATCCATCTCGGCGACCGCCTCGCGGCCCTGGTCGACGGGGAGTTGGGACACGATGCGCGGGAGCGGGTGCTCGCCCACCTCGCCACCTGCTGGACGTGCAAGGCGGAGGCCGACGCGCAGCGCCGGCTCAAGAGCGTGTTCGCGGAGGCGGCGCCGCCGCAGCTCTCCGAAGGGCTGCTCGCCCGGCTGCAGAGCCTGCCGGCCATGGGCCCGGACGGCCCCGCGGGTCCCCGGCAGCCGGGGGCTCCGGCCGACGGCGGGCCCGGTGGCACCGACCGCGACGACGGCTTCGGCCTGCGGGCGGACGCCTTCGCCCTCCTGCCGGTGGGCGCCCTCTCGGCCCGTGACCGCGGGTTCCGCGTCCACGAGGTGGGACGGAGCCCGTCGCGCGGCCGGCGGTTCGCCTTCGCCGCGGCGGGGGCCGTCACGATAGCGGCGTTCGCCCTGGTCGGCGCCGAGCCGCTGCGGTCCGCCGTGGAGGCGCCGCGCGCCCGGCCCGAGAACCCGAGGGTGTCCCACCCGCTCAACCCGCTGGCCCTGTCCGCGCCCGGCGGCGCCGCCCCGGCCACCGGCGGCGCTCGCGGTGCCGGAACGGGCACCGGCACAGGCACCGGC
>NZ_JAIQLH010000214.1 GCF_020037025.1 Streptomyces huiliensis
GGGAGTGCTCGTGCCCACCCCTCCCCCTGCCCCCACCCGCTTCGCCCCGCCCCTACTTCACTTCCGCTTCCGGCCCCTCGCCGCCGCGCGCCGCAGCCGCTCCTCGTACTCCTGGCGGTGCAGCTTCTCCCCCGGTGCCTCCTGGAGGGCCCGCAAGGACCAGGCGAGGAAGACGCCGATGAAGCCGATCAGCAGATAGGGCTGGGTGGACTCCTCGCCGGTACCGCGCCGGACGAATCCTTCCCAGGTGCGCCGGAAGGCGAGGGCCGTACAGATGGCCACCCCGAGGAAGACGATCAGGTTCACCAGTCCGCCCACCCTGGCGACGGCGAGGCCCTCGTAGCCGAAGCGCAGGATCAGGGCGCCCGCCACGGCCGCGGCCAGACCGCCGGCGGCGACGGCGGCGCGGCGCCACCCGTAGCCACCGTCGTGCTCGATCCATGTCGTCCCGAAGAACCGGATGGGCTCGGGCTCCGGAGCGCCTGTGGAGGAGGTTGTCCGGCTCTGTGTGCTCATGCGGCGATTATTGCCGTGTATTGCCGTGCCGCTGCCCTGCCCCGCGCCGGCTCGGCAACCGCCCGGCCCCCCGGCAGCCCGGCAGCCGTCCACCCGGCAGCCCGGACCCCGTCCCTCCGCCCGCACCCGGCCCCATCAGAGATGATCAATATCGATCATCACGCGCATCGAACCGTCACGAAGTCGCTGCTGCCGGTTTTCACATACGCGTCGGATACATACTGACCGGGCGCAATGTTGTCCCAGATGTTTGTCGTACCGCAGGGGCCGGAGACCGTTTCGCCGCGGGTCTGGCAGCGGATGGCGACGCGGGTGTTCTGCGGAAGGACCTTGACCAGCCGGCTGCCGGTGCTGGGGCCGCTGCGCACGTTCACCTGGTGTCCGGGGGCCAGCGGGTAGTAAACGGCCTCCGCCGCGGCCTGGACGGACGCTATGGATGACGCGGACGATGCGTGGGTGACGACGGTGCCGTCCTCGACCTCGCTTCGGGCCTGCTCTTCGACGATCTCTCCGCTGGCCATGTTGCGCCCTCCCCTGTTTCGAAATGACCGTCAAAAGAGTGTTGTTGACGGGCCGATGACATGCGCAGGCTAGCAAGGTCGGGCACGTCCTCCCGGGCATCAGGTGCCCCATCGAATAGGCTCCGCAAGCCGCCTATGCGGCCGACACGACACGGGGGTGGGGAATGCCGCCGCTGCGCGACACCGGGAACGGCCCTGAAGCGGAGGATCCGGAGTATGCGGGCCGTTACCGCTTGGAGGGCCGGCTCGGCGCGGGTGGCATGGGGGTCGTCCACCTGGCGCACTCGCCGTCGGGGCTGCGGCTCGCGGTCAAGGTGGTGCACGCCGAGTACGCGGCGGATCCCGAGTTCAGAGCGCGGTTCCGGCAGGAGGTCGCGGCGGCCCGCCGGGTCAGCGGCGCCTTCACCGCACCCGTCGTGGACGCCGACCCCGACTGTGAACGGCCCTGGATGGCCACGCTGTGCATCGCCGGGCCGACCCTCGCCGCGTACATCAAGCGGAACGGCCCGCTGCCCTCGGACGAGGTGCGCCGGCTGGCGGCGGGGCTCGCGGAGGCGCTGCGCGACATCCATCGGGCCGGGGTCGTCCACCGCGACCTGAAGCCCAGCAACGTCCTGCTCTCCGAAGACGGCCCCAAGGTCATCGACTTCGGCATCTCCCGGCCGTACGACAGCGAGTTGCGGACGGAGACGGGGAAGCTGGTGGGCACCCCGCCGTTCATGGCGCCCGAACAGTTCCAGCGGCCGCGCGAAGTGGGCCCCGCGGCCGACGTGTTCGCGCTCGCGTCGGTGCTCGTCCACGCGGCGACCGGACGCGGGCCGTTCGCGTCCGACAGCCCGTACCTCGTCGCCTACCAGGTGGTGCACGACGAGCCCGAGCTGGCGGGCGTGCCGGAGGACCTCGTCCCGCTGCTCAGGGACTGCCTGGCGAAGGAGCCCGAGCTGCGGCCGACGCCGGACGTCATCATGTCCCGGCTGCCGTCGCCCTCGTCCGGCGGGCGGCCCGCGCCCGCGTGGCTGCCGGAGGCCGCGCCCCGGCTGCCGGACGTCCCGTACGAGCCGCCGCCCCGGCCGCCCCGCCGGGGCCTGCGCCCGCCCCGG
>NZ_JAIQLH010000215.1 GCF_020037025.1 Streptomyces huiliensis
CACCCCGCGCGGCTCCCGGCCCAGAGTGCGGGCCGCGGTGCGGACGAGACGGTTCCGGCGGCCCGGCCGCGGTGGCGGCGCGTCGCGTGGTTCGCGGTGGGGGCGCTGGCGACGGTCGCGCTGGGCGTGGGCGCCGGCTGGGCCGTACGGCAGGCCGACACCGAGGACGAGCCGCTGCAGACCCGGGCCACCTCCGCGAGCACCGTCTGGCAGCCGTGGCAGGTCCCGCTGCCGGGGAAGCCGCCCGGGAAGCGCGGTGAGGCCCGTCCGGCCTTCTGCGACCACTCCGAGGGCGCGCTGTACTGCTCCGCCCCCGGGCTCCTGGCCGTCCGCATCAACAGCTACGACGGCACGGTGACGTGGCGGCGCGACGAGACGGGCCGACGGCCGGAAACGCCGCCGGCCGCCCCGGTCGTCGTCGGCGGCCTGGTGCACGTCCCGTCCGCCGACGGGCGCCGGCTGCTCGCCCTCGACGCCGCCTCGGGTGCGCAGCGCTGGGCCGGGGACGTGTCGCGGTACAAGGGGCGGATCTACTTCGCCGAGGACACGGTCCTGCTGGTCGACGAGGACGGCACGGTCACCGCGCTGGACGCACGGACGCACAGGCAGCGGTGGCGGCACGGCGTCCCGGGCTTCCGCACCCCGGTCTTCTCCTCCTACGGCACCGGTCCCGCCTACGCCGTCACGCCGTCGGACAGCGGGCGGTCCACCCGGGTCGTCGCCGTGGACCCGATCACCGGCAAGACGCTGTGGCAGTGGACGGCGAACGGCAGCCTGTCGGTCGTCGGTGCCCGGTGGGACGGCGGGCTCTACCTGACCGCCGCCGACTCGGACAACCGGGTCTCCGCCGTGGTGCGGTACGACCCGGCGGCGCGGCGGGAGCGGCGGGTGCTGCTGAGCGCGCCGGTACTCGCGGCGAGCACGGTGTCGCGGCGGGACAGCGTCTACGTCCTGTCCAACGACGGCGGGCTGACCTCGGTGGACACCGAGCGGGGGCTCCAGCTGTGGCGGACGGAGACGTCGGTGGCCAACGCGTCGGCGCTGGTGGCCGACCACCGCCGGGTGTACTTCTCGGCGGCGGACGGCCGGCTGATAGCGGTGGACGCGCTCGGGGGCGAGCTGCTCGGGCAGACGAAGCCGCGGCTGGCCAAGGCCGGGCAGGGCTTCCCGGGGGTGCTGCCGCCGCCGGTGGCGGCGCGCGGGAAGGTGTACGGCTCCGCGCCCGACGGGACGGTGTTCGCGCTGAACGGGCGGGAGCCGGAGCACTGGCGCTGAGACGCCTCGCGCTTGGGGGGTACGGAAGTACCGGCCGGGGAGTGCGGCCCGGGATGTGCCGGCCGGGCGGTCAGTCGCGGTCGACGTGTTCCCTGAGGACCGCCCGGTCGGTGGCGTCGATGTCGTACGTGGTCTTGTTCCAGTCGTTCGTGGTCACGACGTCGACCTTCCAGATCAGCTTCTTGCCTCCGCCGGTCTTCTCGTCGCTCGTCTCCAGTTCGAGCGTGGTGATCGTCCCCTTCTTGCGGCCGGTGGCCGTCGTGGCGGCGTCCTGCGGGGTGACGCGGGCGGCCTTGAGGTGGTCGGCGCGTTCCCGTTTGTCGTCGGCGTCCTGGTCGGCGTCGGCGGCCGACTTCGTGACCTTGCCGGTGACGCCGTCGACGACGACGGAGTGGGCTGTTCCGTCGGCCGTCGCGACCTCGGCGTGCCACTCGGGCCCGCCGTCCGGGGCGCGCTTCAGCTCGACGGCCAGGAGCTTGCTGCCCGCGACGTCGCCCGTCGCGGCCCGGGCGGCCTGCTCCCAGTCGGTCTTCGCGGCCGGGACCAGCGCCTTGCGCTCGGCCTGGTCGCTGGTGAGCGGCCGTTCCGTGGCGGGGGACGGGCCCGTCACCGTCGGCGCCCCGGAGCCGGACGGCGAGGTGCCGGCCGACGGGGAGGCGGTCTTCCCGCCGTCCCCGCCGTCGTCCCCGCACCCGGTGAGGAGCAGGGCGGCCGTCGCGGCGCCGCAGGCGGCCAGCAGCGCGGCCCGGGGGCGCGGCCGCCGGAAGGGCCGGAAAGGGGAGCTGTCCGTTCGGTTCTGATCAAGTCCACTCGGTGCCATGAATGAACTTGTTGCCCGGCCGCCATCCCCTATGTCCCGCCGTCGAGGCGGATCACCCGGGTGCGCGGCCACCGGATACGTCAGCCCAGCTTGGAGACGTCCCGCACCGCGCCCTTGTCCGCGCTGGTCGCCATCGCCGCGTACGCGCGCAGCGCCTGCGAGACCTTGCGCTCGCGGTTCCGGGGCGCGTAGACGCCGCCGAGGGCCGCGCGGCGGGCCGCCAGCTCCTCGTCCGGCACGAGGAGCTCGATGCTCCGGGACGGGATGTCGATGCGGATGCGGTCGCCGTCCTCGACGAGCGCGATCGTGCCGCCGGACGCGGCCTCGGGCGAGGCGTGGCCGATGCTCAGGCCCGAGGTGCCGCCGGAGAAGCGGCCGTCGGTGATCAGCGCGCACTTGGCGCCCAGGCCACGGCCCTTGAGGAAGGAGGTGGGGTAGAGCATCTCCTGCATGCCGGGGCCGCCCTTGGGGCCCTCGTAGCGGACGACGACCACGTCGCCCTCCTTGACGCGCTTGGTGAGGATGGCGTCCACCGCCTCCTCCTGGGACTCGACGACGACCGCCGGGCCCTCGAACGTCCAGATCGACTCGTCGACGCCGGCGGTCTTCACGACGCAGCCGTCCTCGGCGAGGTTGCCGTACAGGACGGCGAGGCCGCCGTCGGCGGAGTAGGCGTGGGCCGTGTCGCGGATGCAGCCGTTCGCGGCGTCGAGGTCGAGCGACTCCCAGCGTTCCGACTGCGAGAACGCCTCGGCGGAGCGGACGCAGCCGGGAGCGGCGTGGAACATCTCGACCGCCTCGGGGGCGGGCGAACCGCCGCGCACGTCCCAGCGCTTGAGCCACTCGGCGAGCGAGTCGGCGTGCACGCTGTGCACGTCCTCGTGCAGGTGACCGGCGCGGTGCAGCTCGCCGAGGATGGCGGGGATGCCGCCGGCCCTGTGCACGTCCTCCATGTGGTACGAGCCGTTGGGCGCGACCTTGCAGACGCAGGGGACGCGGCGCGAGACGGCGTCGATGTGCGCCATGTCGAAGTCGAGCCCGGCCTCCTGGGCGGCGGCGAGCAGGTGGAGGACGGTGTTGGTGGAACCGCCCATGGCGACGTCGAGGGCCATCGCGTTCTCGAAGGCGGCGAGGGAGGCGACGGAGCGCGGCAGGACCGTCGCGTCGTCCTGCTCGTACCAGCGGCGGGTGATCTCGACGACCGTGCGGCCCGCGGCCTCGTACAGCTCCTTGCGGGCGGTGTGCGTGGCGAGGACCGAACCGTTGCCGGGGAGGCCCAGGCCGAGCGCCTCGACCAGGCAGTTCATGGAGTTGGCGGTGAACATGCCGGAACAGGAGCCGCAGGTGGGACAGGCGGCCTCCTCGATGCGGGCCAGGTCCTCGTCCGAGACGGACTCGGAGACGGCCTCCGACATGGCGCTGATCAGGTCGAGGTTGGTGCGGACCGTGCCGTCGACGAGCGTCGTCTTGCCGGCCTCCATGGGACCGCCGGAGACGAAGACGGTCGGGATGTTCAGGCGGAGGGCGGCCATCAGCATGCCCGGCGTGATCTTGTCGCAGTTGGAGATGCAGATCAGCGCGTCCGCGCAGTGCGCCTCGGTCATGTACTCGACCGAGTCGGCGATCAGGTCGCGGGAGGGGAGGGAGTAGAGCATGCCGCCGTGGCCCATGGCGATGCCGTCGTCCACCGCGATGGTGTTGAACTCACGCGGCACGCCGCCCGCCGCCTTGATCGCCTCCGAGACGATCCGGCCGACCGGCTGGAGGTGGGTGTGGCCCGGCACGAACTCCGTGAAGCTGTTCGCCACCGCGATGATCGGCTTGCCGAAGTCCTCGCGCGCTACACCCGCGGCGCGCAGAAGGGCTCGGGCGCCCGCCATGTTGCGGCCGTGGGTGACGGTACGGGACCTCAGCTCGGGCATGTTCGCTCCGCTCGTCGTGGTGTGGTGTCGAGGGTACGCCGCGGGATCCGTGATCCGGACACGGTTTCCGGGATGTGAGATAGGCCCCGGTCCCGCCCTTTCTCCGTCTCTTGCATTGGGGCTACGCCCCCGCACCCCCGAAGCGCCCTACGGGCTCCCCCAGAGGGGGCACCCCCTGTCCTCAAACGCCGGACCGGCTATATCAGCCCGGCCGGCGCTTGAGGACGAGCGGCGAAGCCGCGATCAGGGGGTCTGGGGCGCAGCCCCAGGAAACGGCGAAGGGGCGGGACTGGGGCCTAACCCCCCTCCAAATGCCGCTGCACCGCCGGCGCCACCATCCGCACCACCGCGTCGAAATCCGCCGACGCCAACGGCTCCACCTTGATCACATGCCGCAGCATCACCACCCCCACCAGATGCGCCGCCGCGATCTCCGAACGCAACTGGGCGTCCGGGATGTCCAGCCCCCCGGCGATCCGCAGCATCAGCCGCTGCGTGACGAGGTCGCGGAAGACCGTCGCCGCCGTCTCGTTGACGACGGCCGAGCGGAGGATGGCGAGCACCGGCTCACGGGTGACGGGGTTCTCCCAGACGCCGAGGATGAAGCGGGTGATGCGTTCGCCCGCGTGCTCCCGGTCGCCCGCCAGCAGCACGTCCGGCGCGGGCAGGGCGGGCGCGAAGGCGACCTCGACGGCCGCCGCGAACACCTGCTCCTTGGGGCCGAAGTAGTGGTGGACGAGGGCGGGGTCGACGTCCGCGCCCCTGGCGATGGCGCGGATGGACGCCTTGTCGTAGCCGCGCTCGGCGAACTCCGCGCGGGCGGCGGCCACGATGCGCTCGCGGGCGCCCGGCCCGTTCCCGGTCTCCGCCCTGGGCGGGCGGCCTCGCCGCCGGGGCGGGGACGGCGGCTCGGCGGGCGTCACGGCCGGGCCACTCCCGTCGGGGACGCGAGGTGCAGCCGGGTGAAGGCCAGCGCCTCCGCCAGGTCCGCCTCCCGCTCGGCGGCCGACATGGCCCGCCGGGTGTTGACCTCGACCACGATGTGGCCGTCGAAGCCGCTGACGGCCAGCCGCTCCAGCAGCTCGGCGCAGGGCTGCTTGCCGCGCCCCGGGACGAGGTGCTCGTCCTTGTTCGAGCCGTTGCCGTCGGCGAGGTGGACGTGCGCGAGCCGGTCACCCATTCGGGCGATCATGTCCATCGCCTCCGTCCGGGCCGTCGCCGTGTGCGAGAGGTCGACGGTGAAGTGCCGGTAGTCGTCGTTGGCGACGTCCCAGTCGGGCGCGTAGGCGAGCAGTTCGCGGTCCCGGTAGCGCCAGGGATACATGTTCTCCACGGCGAAGCGGACGTCCGTCTCGTCGGCCATCCGCCAGATCCCCCGCACGAAGTCGCGGGCGTAGGAGCGCTGCCAGCGGAACGGCGGGTGGACGACGACCGTGGTCGCGCCGAGCCGTTCCGCTGCGGCCTTCGCCCGCTGGAGCTTGACCCAGGGGTCGGTGGACCAGACGCGCTGGGTGATCAGCAGACAGGGCGCGTGGACGGCGAGGATGGGCATCCGGTGGTAGTCGGAGAGCCTGCGCAGGGCGTCGATGTCCTGGCTGACCGGATCGGTCCAGACCATGACCTCGACGCCGTCGTAGCCCAGCCGGGCGGCGATCTCGAAGGCCGTCGCCGTGGACTCCGGGTAGACCGACGCCGTGGACAGGGCGACCTTGGCATCCGGGATGCGCACCACTGGCTCTGTCACGAAGGACAGCGTACGACCGCCCGTCACACGGCGGGCAGGTGGTCCACCCTCACACGGCGGGCAGGTGGTCCACCCTCACACGGCGGGCAGGTGGTCCACCCTCACACGGCGGGCAGGTGGTCCAACCGTCACACGGCGGGCAAGTGGTCCAGCCGCCGCAGGATGACGCCCTCCCGCAGCGCCCAGGGGCAGAGCTCGACCTCGTCCGTCCCGAACAGGTCCATCGCGGCCTCCGCGACCAGCGCCCCGGCCAGCAGCTGCGGGGCCCGGCCCGCCGAGACGCCGGGCAGGGCGGCCCGCTGTTCGGGGGTCATCCCCGCCAGCCGCGGAACCCAGTCCTCCAGCGCCTTGCGGGTGAGGGTGCGCTGCGCGAGGAGGCCGGCGCCGGAGCCCGGGGCGCCGGCGATGCGGGCGAGCTGCTTGAAGGTCTTGGAGGTGGCGACCGCGTGGTCGGGGGCGCCCAGCCGGGCGAACTCGCCGACCGTCCGGGCGATCTCCGCGCGGACGTGGCGGCGCAGCGCCCGGACGTCCTCGGGGTCGGGGAGCGGGTCGGGGAGCCGGGACGCGGTGAGGCGGCCGGCGCCGAGGGGGAGGGAGACGGCGGCGTCGGGGTCCTCGTCCTGCCCGTAGGCGATCTCCAGGGAGCCGCCGCCGATGTCGAGGACCAGCAGCTTGCCGGACGACCAGCCGAACCAGCGGCGGACGGCGAGGAAGGTGAGCCGCGCCTCCTCCTCGCCGCTGAGCACCGACAGCCGGACGCCGGTCTCCTCGTGGACGCGGGCGAGGACGTCGTCCGCGTTGGGCGCCTCGCGGACGGCGGAGGTGGCGAACGGGAGGACCTCCTCGACGCCCTTGTCCTCGGCCGCCTGGAGCGCGTCCCGGACGACGTCCACGAGACGGTCGACACCGGCGTCGGTGACGGCCCCGGAGCCGTCGAGCAGTTCCGCGAGGCGCAGCTCGGCCTTGTGCGAGTGGGCGGGCAGCGGGCGGGCGCCGGGGTGCGCGTCCACCACCAGCAGGTGGACCGTGTTCGATCCCACGTCCAGGACACCGAGTCTCATGTCGAGCACGCTACTGGGACCGGTGGGGACACATAGGCTTGAGGTGTGGCAAAGACGAAGAAGGCGAAGCCCGCCAAGCAGCAGAGCGCGCCCGACGAGGTCGGGCTCGACTTCGCCCGTGCCTGGGTCGAGTTCCCGGACCCGGCCGACGACGAACAGGTCTTCCGCTGCGATCTGACCTGGCTCACGTCCCGGTGGACCTGTGTCTTCGGCAGCGGCTGCCAGGGCATCAAGGCGGGCCGGGCGGACGACGGCTGCTGCACGCTGGGCGCGCACTTCTCCGACGAGGACGACGAACGGCGGGTGGCCGGCCACGTGGCGCGGCTCACCCCCGACATGTGGCAGTTCCACGGCGAGGGCACCTCGGCGGACGGCTGGACGCAGCTCGACGAGGACGGTGAGCGGCAGACGCGCCGGTGGAACGGCTCCTGCATCTTCCAGAACCGGCCCGGCTTCGCGGGCGGTGCCGGCTGCGCGCTGCACATCCTCGCCCTGAAGGAGGGCCGGGAGCCGCTGGAGACCAAGCCCGACGTGTGCTGGCAGCTGCCGGTCCGGCGGACGTACGACTGGATCGACCGGCCCGACGACACCCAGATCCTCCAGGTCACGATCGGCGAGTACGACCGGCGGGGCTGGGGCCCCGGCGGTCACGACCTCCACTGGTGGTGCACCTCCGCGCGCTCGGCGCACGGTGCCGGCGAGCCGGTGTACGTCAGCTATCGGGCGGAGCTGATGGAACTGATGGGGAAGAAGGGGTACGCGCGGCTGGTGGAGCTGTGCGAGGAGCGGATGGCTTCGCTGCTGCCGATGGCGCCGCATCCGGCGGATCCGGTGGCGTAGCGGGCCCGGTGACGCGTGAGGCGTGACGTGTGACGCGTGACGCCGAGGCCGGGCCGGGGCCGGGGCCTGCTCTCCCGCGCGGGGCGGTTTCCGCCGCCGGACGGACGCCGACGCCAGGGCGAGGCGCGGCGGCGATGGGCGTCCTGGCAGCGGAACGGACTCGTGGTCTCGGTGCCACGTGGCCTCGGTGTCATGTGGCCTCGGTCCGCCGGAGCCGTCCCGGGCCGTCGACCGGCACGGTGGCGGGGCCCGGCGCCAGGCGGACCTGGGTCCGCCAGGGGCCGGCCGGTTCCCGGTCGGGGTCGGTGGCGACCGTGAAGGTCAGGGAACGGCCGGGCAGCAGCACGCCGCCCGTCCGGCCGAGGCGCAGCCAGGCCGCGCCGGGCGTCGCCGCCCAGTGCACCTCTCCGCCGACGGCCGTGACGGTGACGAGCGTGTCGGAGCCGCTCGGCTGTGCGGCCACGGTCAGCCGCCCGAAACCCGGCCACAGGTCGGGTGGGGTGCGGGGGGTGTAGGAGCCGCGGGTGCCGGGAGGCGTTTGAGGGGCCGGGGGGAAGGCGGTGGGCCACGGTCCGGGGTGAGAAGCGTCCGGTGGTGCCGAGGTCGGGGGTGCGGAGGTGCGTGCGGCGGCCGGATGCGGGATGGGGCGCGGGGTGGGGGTGGCGAAGACGGTTGGGGTGTCGGTGACGCCCGGGCCGGGGGAATCGGCGGGTTGAGCAGGGGGACCGGAGAGGCTGCTGCGAGCCGGGAGCCCGGTGGTACCTGAGGAGCCGGTGCGGCCGGACCTTCCGGGGCCGGGAGACTCGCCCCCGCCGCGGAGGTCGGCGGCCGTACCGCTGAGGTCACCGGCGACGTCGCCATCTCGCGCGTCGCCGAGGTCGCCGAGGTCGCCGAGGACATCGGATTCGCCCGTGGCACGGCTTTCTTCCACGGCATGAGAGTCACTGGCGGCACGGGAGTCACCGTCGCCGCGGCTGTCCCCGACGACACGGGTTTCCTCGCGGTCCCCCGCCCGCTCTTCGTCCCCCGGATCGGGAACGGGAGCGCGGGAGGGGCGCGTGGGGTCGTCGGTGGGCGCCTCTTCGGCCGTGACGGCGCCCTCTCCGGTTCCCGCGCCGGGCCGGCCGCCCGAGGGCGTCTCCCGGCAGGCGGCCCACAGCGCCAGGGCGGGCGCGGCGGCGACCGTCGCCACGACGGTCGTGGTGACGGCCCGGTGGCGCAGCCGGCTGCGGCGGCCCGACCGGTCCGCGGGCGGCAGCGGATAGCCCTCGCGGTCGTAGCGCGGGCTGCCCGGGCGGGTGGCGCGGGCGTGCCGCAAGGCCGCCTGGAGGGCCGTGAGCGGGGCTTTCAGGAGCGGGAGTTCGGCGCGCGGGGCGGCGGTGCCGGGCCAGGGCTCGTCCGCGGTGACCCTTTCGGCCGTGCGTCGGCAGTCGGCGCAGTCATCCACGTGCCGGACGAGCGCGCGGCGGACGGCCGGGCCGAGCGGCGCCCCGGTGTCCCCGCCGACGGCGAAGCGGGCGACGGCCCGGCAGCGGCCGGCGGCGACGACGGCGAGCGCCGTGCGGGTGCGTTCGACCTCGCAGGCGGCGCCGGCGAGCAGGGCCCGTGTCGTGTCGGGGTCGAGCCGCAGCACGGTGGCGACGTCGTGGGACGGCAGGCCGTGGCGCACGGACAGCTCCAGCGCCTCGCGCTGCACCGCGTCGGTGCCGGCCGCCTCCGGCCAGGCCAGTGGATCGGTCTCGGCGTGGCGGAAGGGGAGGGGGCGGGCGCGGGGCCCGGCGGGCCCCGCCGCCCTGGGCGCCTCCCCCGGCCCGAAAGCCCCCGCCGGCCCGGCGGCCAGGCGCCGCCGGCAGGCCCAGCGGGCCAGGGCGTACAGCCAGGGCCGCGGCGGACCGGGCGGGGTGCGGTCGGCGCGGCGTTCGGCGAGGGAGAGGGCCTCGGCGAGGGCGCAGGTGGCCATGTCGGGCTCGTGGAGGAGGAAGAGGCAGTAGGTGTAGAGGCCGTCGAGGTGGGGGGTCGCCCGGGCGAGGTGAACGTGCGGCGCCACGGGTGGTGGTGGGTCGTCGGGGGCGGGCGTGACGACCGAGGGTCGCGGGGCGGCCGCCGCGCGGTGGGGCGGCCGCGACCCGCCGGGGGCATGCGGGGGCTGCTCGTACCTGCTCGTCATCATTCCGGCGACCGTAGGGGGACCCGGATGGGCGCTTCGCGACGCTCAGCCGGGTTTACCCCGTACGGGGGAGCTCATCCTGAGAAGGGCCGCTGTATCGGTACGTTCCGGGCGCCTCGACGGCGCGGAGCGCGCCGGGGCACGCCGGGGCGGCAGGGGTGCGCGGGGCCGGCGGGCCGCGCCGGGCGCGTACGACGCGAGCCGGTTCCGGCGGGTGTCACGGATTACGGAAGGCGGCGGGCACGGGGGGCGACGTGGGATGGCCTCCACCTCCAGGCCACGGACCATGGGCCACAGCCAACCAGGACGGTTTGCCTCCCGGGACGGCCCCGCGAACCGGCTCGCCGTACGAGCAGGGACGGCGCAGGACGAGCCCGGACGGCCCGCCGACCCCCGCCGCGCCCCGGCGGCGGCGATGGCGGCGCCGGAGGCGGAGCAGTACCGCCAGTCGGCCCGCACGCCCCCGCGAACGGAGAAGCGGGACGTGCCCGGCACGCCCGCCGGCCCGCCACCCCCGCCCGCGTCCGCCGGAACGGCCCGCCCACGCCCCGCCCGCGTCCGCCCGCGGCCCGTGAAACACACCCCGTCACTCCCACTCCGGACAGCGAAGCGCCGGAGCGTTGTCAGTGGTTGCCGCTACGGTGACTCGCATGGCTGCCCGTACCTCTCGTTCGTCCGCCAAGGACCGGCCCTCCTACCGCTGCACCGAGTGCGGCTGGACCACCGCGAAGTGGCTCGGCCGCTGTCCGGAGTGCCAGGCGTGGGGCACGGTCGAGGAGTACGGCGCGCCCGCCGTGCGGACGACCGCGCCCGGGCGGGTCACGTCCGCCGCGCTGCCCATCGGCCAGGTGGACGGCCGGCGGGCCACCGCGCGCGGCACGGGCGTCCCGGAGCTCGACCGGGTGCTGGGCGGCGGCCTCGTGCCGGGCGCCGTGGTGCTGCTGGCGGGCGAGCCGGGCGTGGGCAAGTCGACGCTGCTGCTGGACGTCGCGGCGAAGTCGGCGTCCGACGAGCACCGGACGCTGTACGTGACGGGCGAGGAGTCGGCGAGCCAGGTGCGGCTGCGCGCCGACCGCATCGGCGCCCTCTCGGAGCACCTGTACCTGGCGGCCGAGACGGACCTGTCGGCCGTCCTCGCCCACCTGGACTCCGTCAAGCCGTCGCTGCTGATCCTCGACTCCGTGCAGACCGTCGCCTCCCCGGAGATCGACGGCGCCCCCGGCGGCATGGCGCAGGTGCGCGAGGTGGCCGGCGCACTCATCCGCGCCTCGAAGGAGCGCGGGATGTCGACGCTCCTCGTCGGCCACGTGACAAAGGACGGCGCGATCGCCGGGCCGCGGCTGCTGGAGCACCTGGTGGACGTCGTGCTGCACTTCGAGGGCGACCGGCACGCCCGGCTGCGCCTGGTCCGGGGCGTGAAGAACCGCTACGGGGCGACGGACGAGGTCGGCTGCTTCGAGCTGCACGACGAGGGCATCGTCGGCCTGGCCGACCCCAGCGGCCTGTTCCTGACCCGCCGCGCCGAGCCGGTGCCGGGCACCTGTCTGACGGTCACCCTGGAGGGCCGCCGCCCGCTGGTGGCCGAGGTGCAGGCGCTCACGGTGGACTCCCAGATCCCGTCGCCCCGCCGCACCACCTCGGGCCTGGAGACCTCCCGGGTCTCGATGATGCTGGCGGTGCTCGAACAGCGGGGCCGCATCAGCGCCCTGGGCAAGCGGGACATCTACAGCGCGACGGTCGGCGGCGTGAAACTCTCCGAGCCGGCCGCCGACCTGGCCGTCGCCCTGGCCCTGGCCAGCGCCGCGAGCGACACCCCGCTGCCGAAGAACCTGGTGGCGATCGGCGAGGTCGGGCTCGCGGGCGAGGTCAGACGGGTCACGGGCGTCCAGCGCCGGCTGGCGGAGGCGCACCGGCTCGGTTTCACGCACGCCCTGGTGCCGTCGGATCCGGGCAAGGTGCCCGCCGGGATGCGGGTGCTCGAGGTCGCCGACATAGCCGATGCGCTGCGGGTACTCCCGCGCGGGAGGCGCCGGGCGGCGGCCCCCGACGAGGACGGGCAGGCTCCGCCGCGGGCCCGGCCGGAGGACGCCCCTCTTCAATCGGCTCGACGCCAGTAGACTTTGCCCTGGTCCCGCCCTCCCCCAGCACGCGACCGGAAACGGGGGCGCGGGGGCGGCCCGCGGCCACCGTTGACCATGCGACCGGAGGAGTGCAGTGGCAGCCAACGACCGGGCATCGGGCCCCGGCAGGGCCGGGGGCGGCTCCGGTGGCTCCCATGCCGACGGGCTGATGCGCGCTTCGCTGAGCGCCGTCGCGCCCGGCACGGCCCTGCGCGACGGCCTTGAGCGCGTTCTTCGCGGCAATACGGGCGGGCTCATCGTCCTCGGCATGGACAAGACCGTCGACTCGATGTGCACCGGCGGTTTCGTCCTCGACGTGGAGTTCACCGCGACCAGACTCCGCGAGCTGTGCAAGCTCGACGGGGCGCTGATCCTCGACAAGGACATCACCAAGATCGTCCGGGCGGGCGTACAGCTCGTCCCGGACGCGTCGATCCCCACGGAGGAGACCGGCACCCGGCACCGCACGGCGCAGCGGGTCTCCATCCAGTGCGGCTTCCCCGTCGTCTCCGTGAGCCAGTCCATGCGGCTGATCGCGCTGTACGTGGACGGGGAGCGGCGCGTGCTGGAGGAGTCCGGGGCGATCCTGTCCCGCGCCAACCAGGCGCTGGCCACCCTGGAGCGGTACAAGCTCCGCCTGGACGAGGTGGCCGGCACGCTCTCCGCCCTGGAGATCGAGGACCTGGTCACGGTCCGGGACGTCACGGCGGTCTCGCAGCGCCTGGAGATGGTGCGGCGCATCGCCACGGAGATCGCGGAGTACGTGGTCGAGCTGGGCACCGACGGCCGGCTGCTCTCCCTCCAGCTCGACGAGCTGATCGCGGGCGTGGAGCCGGAGCGCGACCTGGTCGTCCGGGACTACGTCCCCGAGCCGACCGCCAAGCGCACCCGCACGGTGCCCGAGGCACTCACCGAGCTCGACTCGCTCACCCACACCGAGCTCCTCGAACTGCCCATCGTGGCCCGGGCCCTGGGCTACAGCGGCTCGCCGGAGACGCTGGACTCGGCCGTCTCGCCGCGCGGCTACCGCCTGCTGGCCAAGGTGCCCCGGCTGCCGGGCGCGATCATCGAGCGGCTGGTGGAGCACTTCGGCGGACTGCAGAAGCTGCTGGCCGCGAGCGTGGACGACCTCCAGGCCGTGGAGGGCGTCGGCGAGGCCCGCGCCCGCTCGGTCCGCGAGGGGCTGTCCCGCCTGGCCGAGTCGTCGATCCTCGAACGGTACGTGTAAGGGCCGAACGCCACAGGAGAGAACGCCACAGGAAAGGGGGTCCCGGCCGGGACCCCCTTTCCACACGCTGCGAATTCCACACCCTGCGAACGCGGCGCCCGGCACTCAGCCCTTGTCCAGGACGAACTGCCCGCGGTCGACGACGCCGCCGATCTTCACCTCGACCCGGTACGTGCCGGCCACGGCCGCCGCGCCGGCCGTCGGGACGGCGCACTGCGGGGCGCTGCGCCTGCGGTCCCACTCCAGGGTG
>NZ_JAIQLH010000216.1 GCF_020037025.1 Streptomyces huiliensis
TCGGGACGGCGCACTGCGGGGCGCTGCGCCTGCGGTCCCACTCCAGGGTGCGCTTGGTCTCGCCCGAGCCCGGCACCTCCACCAGCACCTCGCCGCGGCCGCGCGGGCAGTCGTCGGACGCCCACACGTGCTGCGTCCCGGCCGGGTCGGTGATCTTGAGGACGGCGGTCGGCGAACCGATGTCGACCTTGCAGGCGCCACCGCCCGTGTTCTTGAGCACGATCTCGAACTTGGGCCGCTCGCCGGGCCCGTAGGCGCCCTTGACGCTGCGCACCGTCACCTGGAACGAGCCTGACGTGCAGTCAGGCACCGAGGACCCCTTGGCCAGCACCTTGGCGTCACCGGCCCCCAGCACGCCCGCGCCCGGCCCGGCACCGGAGCCACCGCCCGTACCACCGGACCCACCGGCACCGCCCGCACCACCCGCGGAACCGGCGCCGCCGCCCGTACCGGAGCCGGACCCGCCGCCGCCGCCGACGGTCCCGAGGCCGCCGACGCTGCCGCCGCCCTGCCCGGAGCCACCGCTGCCGCTGCCGCCGCTCCCGCTGCCCGTGCCGCCGGCGCCGCTCGACTCGTCACGACCGCCGGGCCGTTGGCTGTAGTGCGGCCCGGACGGGGTCGGACCGGGGGTGATGGTGGCACCGCCGGAGTCCCCGCCGCCCTTGGACGCGCCGTTCTTGCCGTCGGACGACCCGTCCTCACCGCCGAGCGTGAGCAGCCACACCACCAGGAGGGCGAGGACGCCGAGCACGGCAAGCGCAACTCCCCTCCGTCGCCAGTAGATGGAGGAGGGAAGCGGCCCGATCGGATTGCGCAGTGATCCCACGCGAAAACTCTACGAGAGATCCGGCCGGGCTCCACCCCGTACCCGCCGTATGAGTGCCTACTTTTCTCATCATCTGCCCGGTGGGACCCGTCTCCATGCCGTTTGGCAGAGCAAATCTCACGCCCCCTCAGCACCGGCCGCCCTACCGGCGCCACTCCGTCCGATGCCCGAACCCCCGTCCGTTGTCGACGAGTCGGAGCCAGTCGGGGCGCAGCTCCCAGAACTCGGTGCGGTCCAGCGCCCGGCGCAGCCGCTCCGAACGCTCCACGTAGGGAAAGCGGGTGCGGTAGGCGTCCCAGGCCGCCGCGCGGTCCGCGCCGTCCAGGAGGTGGCAGGTGCCGCGCCCCTGGACCCCGGTGAGGGCGGTCCATTCCTGGCCGTCGCGCTGCGCGGTGAAGGCGACGCGGACGTTCCCGGACGCGAGGAAACGGCCGTGACGCGTGGTGGTGGAGGTGACGAAGACGAGGGAGATCCCGCCGTCGTTCCCCTCACCCTCCTCGCCCTCACCCCGCCCCCCGGGCGAACCGGGCGCGTACGGCGGCCCGTTGCGCACCGCGTAGAGCACCGCGCACGCCTGCGGCCCCTCGTCGTCGCCGTAGGCGAGGGTGAGCGTGGTGTGCGCGCCGAGGGCCGCGCGGATCTCCGGCGGCGGCCCCGCGACCGGGCCGGTCTGCGTCTCCGTCATGGACCCATTCCACCCCCGCCGCCGGGAGCGGACCAATCCGGGTCCGGTCACCCGCCGTTGCGGACCGTCCTGGAGCGGTTCCCCGTGATGCCGGTCACGACCGGTGGCAGATGAAGCGGCGGCTCCCGTTCGCCGTCGTCTCGACGATCGCGCTCGGGCAGCCCTCCGGGCAGAGCGGGGCGGCGGCGGCCGTGTTGCGGTAGCGCTCCGGCGGGTGCTTGCAGGCGGAGCAGTACCAGCCCGGCGCGAGGCCGGGGACGGGCGTCATGTCCCACCACAGCGGATTCGCGCACGCGCGGCAGCGGACCAGGGGCGGGGCTTCACGGCGGCCTTCCACGGCTCCATGGTCGGCGGGCGGACGGGCGGAGGGGCCGCCCGGCGTCCGGGATCACCCGTACGAGACCGCGGCGCCGCGCGGCAGCGCCCCTCGCGCCCGCGTGCGCGCCCCCCGCGCCCGTCCGCGACATCCCCCGCCCCACGCCGTCGAGCCCCCGAAGCCGAACCCCCGAAGCCGAACCCCTGAAGCCGAGCCCCTGAGGTCGGTGTTTTCCCACCCCGCGCGCCCCCGTGCCACCATCGGTCACGCGATGACTACGACTCCTTCCCTGCCCTCCCCGCGCTCCGGCGCCGAGACCGCCCTGCACCTCCCGGTGATCGCCTGGTTCGAGGCCAACGCCCGGGACCTGCCCTGGCGGCGCCCGGAAGCCGGCCCCTGGGGCGTGATGGTCAGCGAGTTCATGCTCCAGCAGACGCCCGTCAGCCGCGTCCTGCCCGTGTACGAGGAGTGGCTCGCCCGCTGGCCGCGCCCCGCCGACCTGGCCGCCGAGCCGCCGGGCGAGGCCGTCCGCGCCTGGGGCCGGCTCGGCTACCCGCGCCGCGCGCTGCGGCTGCACGCCGCGGCGACCGCGATCACCGAGCGGCACGGCGGCGCGGTGCCGGACGACCACGCCGAGCTGCTGGCGCTGCCCGGCGTCGGCGAGTACACGGCCGCCGCGGTGGCGTCCTTCGCGTACGGGCAGCGCCACGCGGTCCTGGACACCAACGTGCGCCGGGTCCTCGCCCGGGCCGTCTCCGGCGTCCAGTACCCGCCGAACGCCACCACCGCGGCCGAGCGCCGGCTGGCCAAGGAGCTGCTGCCGGGCGAGGAGGCGGTGGCCGCCCGCTGGGCGGCGGCGTCCATGGAGCTGGGCGCGCTGGTGTGCACGGCCCGCACGCCGGTCTGCGGCCGCTGCCCGATCGCCGCCCGCTGCGCCTGGCGCGCCGCCGGCTCCCCCGAGCACGACGGTCCGCCGCGCCGTGGCCAGACCTACGCGGGCACCGACCGCCAGGTCCGCGGCAAGCTGCTGGCGGTGCTGCGGGAGGCGGTGGCGCCGGTGCCGCAGGAGGCGCTGGACGCCGTCTGGGACGAGCCCGTGCAGCGGGCCCGGGCCCTCGACGGGCTGGTGGCGGACGGGCTCGTGGAACCGCTGGAGGACGGGACGTACCGGCTGCCGCTCACGTAGCGGCACCCCCTCCGTCCCGGGTCCTGAATCGGACAGAGCCGCCCTTACTCCCCAGCTGTTACACAACCTATGGACAGCTGTGCACCAGCCGCAGTGCTGCCGCACATCACGTCGCAACAGCTCCTCCGTAGCGTCCTCTCCGTGCTGGAGAACCGTCCGGCGCGCATCGGCAGGCACGGGGACGCAAGCGGAATGGAGGCTGCGAGTATGGCCAGCAGCGGCAAGGTTCTGGACTTCGAGGAGTACGTTCGCAACCGTCAGGACGCTCTCCTGCGGAGTGCGCGGCGACTCGTCCCGGACCCCATCGACGCTCAGGACCTGCTCCAGACCGCTCTGGTCCGCACCTACGGCCGCTGGGACGGCATAGCCGACAAGTCGCTCGCCGACGCCTACCTCCGCCGCGTCATGATCAACACTCGTACGGAGTGGTGGCGGGCCCGTAAGCTCGACGAGGTGCCCACCGAGCAGCTTCCCGACGCCAGCGTCGAGGACGGGACCGAGCAGCACGCCGACCGCGCGCTGCTGATGGACGTCCTCGGTGTCCTCGCGCCCAAGCAGCGCAGCGTCGTCGTGCTGCGACACTGGGAGCAGATGAGCACCGAGGAGACGGCGGAGGCGCTCGGCATGTCGACCGGCACCGTCAAGAGCACCCTGCACCGGGCCCTGGCGCGGCTGCGCCAGGAGCTGGAGAACCGGGACCTGGACTTCCACGCCCTCGATCGTCACGAGCGGGGGCAGGAACGGTGCGCGGCCTGAGAAAGCCGACAGGCGAGGAGCGCGGCCGGACCGACCCGGCCGCATATCCCGTGCGACCCACACGACCCACACGACCCGTCCGTCCCGCCCTGATCGCCGGCGGGACGGTCACGGCGTTCGCCGCGGTCGCCGGCCTGCTGCTCGTGGGCTGCAACACCAGCAGCGAGGGCGTACGCAAGGAGGGCCCCGCCCAGCCGCAGTCGGCGGCGAAGGCGGACCAGCGCACGGCGACGCCGTCCACGCCCCCCACCCGGCGGAAGGTCGACGCCGCGGCGCTGATCAAGTCGGACCCGAAGATCAGCGACGCGGTCAAGAAGAACTTCAAGCCGTGCGTGAAGAACCAGTACCCGGTCGACGTGATCTACGGACAGCTGACCGGCGGCTCCCGCGACGACGTCATCGTGAACATCCTGACCTGCGGTGACGCCATCGGCATCGGTTCGTATGTGTACCGTGCCAAGGGTGACTCGTACGAGAATGTGTTCTCGTCCGAGCAGTCGCCCGTCTACGCCGACATCGACCGCGGGGACCTGCTGATCACCTCGCAGATCTACGGGTCGGCCGACCCGGCCGTCTCCGGCCCCTCGGGCGAGGACGAGGTGACGTACCACTGGTCGGACGGCAAGTTCCGGGAGACCGGGCGCACGCACACCGACTTCAGCAAGGTCGGCGGCACGGACAAGAGCGAGAATTCGGGCTAGGAGGGCTGGGAGCGGCGTGGCCGATACGCATGTGCTCTTCGTCGAGGACGACGATGTGATCCGGGAAGCGACGCAGCTGGCCCTCGAGCGGGACGGCTTCGTCGTCACCGCCGTTCCGGACGGCCTGCAGGGCCTGGAGCGGTTCCGCGAGCGGCACCCGGACATCGCCCTGCTCGACGTGATGGTCCCCGGCCTGGACGGCGTCAGCCTCTGCCGGCGCATCCGCGACGAGTCCACGGTCCCGGTGATCATGCTGTCGGCCCGCGCCGACTCCATCGACGTCGTCCTCGGCCTGGAGGCCGGCGCGGACGACTACGTGACCAAGCCGTTCGACGGCGCCGTGCTGGTCGCCCGGATACGCGCGGTGCTGCGCCGCTTCGGGCACGCCAGCGGCGCGGCGGGGGCCTCCGGCGCGGACGACCACGGCGGCATCGAGGGCGGCGGCCTGCTGCGCTTCGGCGACCTGGAGGTCGACACGGAGGGCATGGAGGTCCGCAAGGGCGGCGCGCCCGTCGCCCTGACGCCGACCGAGATGCGGCTGCTGCTGGAGTTCTCGTCGGCGCCGGGCACCGTGCTGTCCCGGGACCGGCTGCTGGAGCGCGTCTGGGACTACGGCTGGGGCGGAGACACGCGCGTCGTGGACGTCCATGTGCAGCGGCTGCGGGGCAAGATCGGACAGGACCGCATCGAGACCGTCCGCGGTTTCGGCTACAAACTCAGAGGCTGAGCTTTCGTGACCCGCCCCCACCAGGTCGCACCCCTCCGCGTGGACGCGGACTCCGAGGAGCCCCGCGCGCCATGGTGAACCTCACCCTCCGCAGCGGACTGCGCTGGAAGGTCAGCCTCGCCATCGCCGGCGTCGGCGCCCTGATCGCGGTCGCGCTCAGCCTGGTCGTGCACAACGCCGCCCGCGCCTCCATGATCAACAGCAGCCGGGACGTGATGGACCAGCGCATCCAGCTGGCCGAGCGCTACTACCGGACCAGCCAGGGCCGGATGACGCTGCACGCCAAGGTGGACGACCCGGCGCTGCCCGAGCAGCTGAAGGAGGCCGCGGCCCTCGGGCAGCGCGCCACCTTCGTCCAGGACAACGGCAGCTCCGCCCCGCAGGTCTGGGCGTCGGTCCCGCTGGCCAACGGCAAGATCCTCTCGATGCACCAGCCGTTCCAGGACCGGCTGAAGATCCTCGACGAGATGGACCGGGCCCTGATCATCGGCTCGGTCTCCGTCGTCTTGGGCGGCTGCGCGCTGGGCATCCTCATCGGCGGCCAGCTCTCCCGCCGGCTCCGCAAGGCGTCCGCCGCCGCCCGCAAGCTCGCCGACGGCGACCGCGACGTCCGCGTGCGGGAGGCCATCGGCGGCCGGGTGCGCGACGAGACGGACGACCTCGCCCGGGCCGTGGACGGCATGGCGCAGGCCCTCCAGGACCGGCTGGAGGCGGAACGGCGGGTCACCGCCGACATCGCCCACGAGCTGCGCACCCCGGTCACCGGCCTGCTGACCGCCGCCGAACTGCTGCCCCCGGGCCGCCCCACCGAGCTGGTCAGGGACCGCGCCCAGGCCATGCGGACCCTGGTCGAGGACGTGCTGGAGGTGGCCCGGCTGGACGGGTTCGCCGAGCGGGCCGAGATGCAGGAGATCGAACTCGCCGAGTTCGTGGTGCGCCGGGTGCGCTCCTTCTCGCCCGACGCCCGGGTGGACGTCGTCCGGCACGCCTACGTCAACACCGACCCCCGGCGGCTGGAGCGCATCCTCGGCAACCTGCTCGCCAACGCGGCCAAGCACGGCCGGGGGCCCGTCGAGGTCACCGTCGAGGGCCGGGTGCTGCGGGTGCGCGACCACGGTCCGGGCTTCCCCGAGGACCTGCTGCGGGAGGGCCCCAGCCGGTTCCGCACCGGCAGCGAGGACCGGGCCGGCAAGGGCCACGGCCTGGGCCTGACGATCGCCGCGGGCCAGGCCCGGGTGCTGGGCGCCCGCCTCACCTTCCGCAACGCGGACCCGGAGGCGGAGGGCGGCGGCGGGGCCATCGCCGTGCTGTGGCTGCCGGAGTCGTCCCCGACGAGCACGGGGAGCTTCCCCATCATCCGGGTCCCGGACTGATCCTCCGCTCGCCCCCGGGGTGTCACCAGGGGTACGGGCCGCCCCGCCCATGATCGCCATTACAGTTGCGGGCTGAACCAAGGCGCCGGACGGACGGGCGCCGCACCACCAGGGGGACTGATGGGCATCAAGGGACGGCTCGGAAACGTCGGCGGAGCGCTGACCCAGGCGGCGAGCGCCGGAAAGGCCGCCGCCGAGCGCGCCG
>NZ_JAIQLH010000217.1 GCF_020037025.1 Streptomyces huiliensis
CCACGTCCCCCCGCCCCTCCCCCGACACGAGGAGAAGCAGCGTGACCGACACGACCCAGGCCCCCTCGGCACCGGCCGGCCCGGCCCCCGAGGGCGGTGACGGCGCCGACAAGCGGGCGCAGACGCGCCGGATGCTCCGCGACCGCCTCCGCCGCTACCTCGAACTGGAGGCGGAGCGCGGCCCGGAGGGGGCGCGGGAGGCGCTGCTCGACGGGTACCCCGAGCGCCAGGCGGCCCGGATGGGGCCGCTCATCACGGGGTGTTCGCTCGCCGAGGGGTTCGGCAAGGCCCTCCCCCGGTTCGCGGCCATGGGCTTCCTGGAGGAGGCGCTCGACGTCTCGACGGACGACGAGGACGTGGTGATGGAGGTGTGCCGCACCTGCATGTGCCTGACCGCGGCCCAGGACCTCGGGCTGAGCGAACCGCGGCCCGTCCTCTGCGAGCTCGACTTCGAGGCGACCCGGCGGGCCTTCCCCGAGATGTCCGCCGAGAGCCTGCGCCGGCAGACGGACGGGCACCACGTCTGCGTCTTCCGCTACGCGCGCCCCCGCCCCGAGGGGGACGGCGGGCCGTCCTGACACAGCCCCGACTCGACGAGCAGCAGCAGGTCGGCGGCGACCGTCCCGACCGGCACGTCGCCCCTGAGCACCTGGCCCCGGGCGGCCGACAGCAGGTGCATCAGGAGCTCGGCGTGCCGGTCGGGGCTGACGCGCTCGTCGAAGACGCCCTCCGCCCGGCCGGTCTCCAGCACCTCGGAGAGCAGGGCGCGCAGCCGGTCGGTGTGCGCGGCCATCCGCTCCCGTATGGTGGGGCTGATGCCGAGCGCCTGCAACTGCAGGGCTCCCGACCGGCGTTCGGGCTGCGCGAAGTACTCCAGGTGCGCGGTCAGGAACGCCTCCAGCCTCGCCCGGGGGCCGTGCACGCCGTCGAGGCGCTCGCGCAGCCGTCCGTAGAACCGGTCGACCTCGTCGCTCACCACCGACAGCAGGACGTGCTCGACGTCCTTGAAGTAGTTGTAGGCGGTGGCCCGGGAGACGCCGGCCCGTTCCGCGATCTTCGACATGGTGGTGCCGGCCAGGCCCTGCTCGGCCGCGATCTGCACCGCGGCCTCCCCGATGGCGGCGCGCAGTTGTTCTTTGTGCAGGGCGACCATCCGGTTCCATCCGGAACCGGAACGGCCGGCCGCCGCATCGGGTCGTTCGGTGCTCACTCACACTCCTCGGACACGGCTTGGACAATGTGTCTAAGCCCTGGCGGTTGGTCTACTATCTGGCGGGACTGTTGAGGCCCCAGAGCCGAGGCCTCAGATTAGACCCCGAATGCGGTGATGCAGTGCGTAGCGAAGCGAGGCCCGGGCGTCAGCGGAGCAACCCGAACCGGAACACCGCGCCCCCGGCACCACCCTCCTCCCGCGCCCGGCCGCGCCTGCTCCTCTGGCTGGTGGTGGCCGGGTGGCTGCTGCTGGCCGGCCTGCTGAGCCCCTTCCAGGGCAAGCTGCAGAACGTCACGAGCAACAACGCCGCCGCCTTCCTGCCCGATTCCGCGCCCTCCGCCGAGGTGTCGCGCTTCCTCAAGGACCGCTTCCCGGACGGCGACACCCGCCCGGCCCTGGTCGTCCAGCGCCGTCCCGGCGGCCTGACCCCCGCCGACCGCGAGGCGGTGCGCGCCGACGCCGCGCGGCTGCGCGCCGTCCCCGGCACCCAGCCGCCCGTCGCCCCCTTCACCGACCGGGGACAGCCGGTGAAGGGGCTGGTCTCGGCGGACGGTTCGGTGGCCGTGACGGTCGTCCCGGTCACCGCGACCGGCGGCAAGAAGGTCCGGCAGACCGTCGACGCACTGCGCGACGCCGTCCACCCGCCCTCCGGCGTGACGACGGAGTTCACCGGCCCGGCCGGGATCAGCGCGGACGCCATCGCCATCTTCAGCGACGTCGACTTCCGGCTGCTGGGGGCGACGGCGGTCCTGGTCCTCGTCCTGCTGCTGATCGTCTACCGCTCGGCCCTGCTGGCGTTCGTCCCGCTCGTCGTCGTGAGCTTCGCCTACGTCCTGGCCGCCGGGATCGTCTACGCGCTGGCCGCGCACGCCGGGCTGCTCATCAACAGCCAGGCCACGTCGCTGATGCTGATCCTGATGTTCGGCGCCGGCACCGACTACTGCCTGCTGATGACGGCCCGCTACCAGGAGGAGCTGACGGCGGATCCGTCCGCCCCCTGGCCCGCCCTGCGCCGCGCCGTACGGCGGGTGTGGCCCACCGTCTTCTTCAGCGGGCTGACGGTCATGGCCTCGCTCTCCGCCCTCTTCGCCGCCGACCTCGGCTCGACGCGGGTGCTGGGCCCGGTCGGCATCATCGGCACCGCGAGCGTGCTGCTGTCCACGTTCACCCTGATGCCCGCGCTGCTGGCGCTGATCGGCCCCAAGGCCCTGCTGCGGCGGGTCCGGGCGCGCCAGGAGAAGGCCGGGGCCGGCGCGGTGGGCCGTGCCTGGGAGCGCACGGCGCGGGCGGTGTTCCGCCGGCCGTGGTGGGCGACGGCCGCGACGCTGCTGTTCTTCGCCGCGGGCGCCACCGGACTGACCCGGTCCGTCGACGACATGAGCCTGCTGCACGCCTTCCGCGAGCCGACGTCGTCCGCCGCGGGCTACCGCGCCCTCTCCGACGCCTTCCCCGCCGGCACCGCCGCGCCCCTGACCGTCGTAGTGGAACGCGCCGACGGCCCGCTCTCCGGCGCCGACCTCGCCGGGGCCGCGGCCCGGGTGCGCTCGGTGCCGGACGTCGCCTCGGTCGCGCCCCAGCCGGTCCGCTCGGAGGACGGCCGGGCGGGCCGGCTCCAGGTCGTCCTGGACACCGACCCGTACGACGCGAAGGGGCTCGACCGCGTCGCCGACGTCCGGCACGCGCTCTCCTCCGGACTCCCGCCCGGCGTACGGGCGGTGGTGGGCGGGGACCCGGCCGTCCAGCTCGACACCAAACACGCCGCCGACCGCGACCTGCGGATCCTGGTGCCGCTGATCCTGGCCATCATCATGCTGGTGCTGGTGGCGCTGCTGCGGGCGGTGGTGGCGCCGCTGTACCTGATCGCCACGGTCGTCGTGTCCTTCTTCGGGGCGCTCGGTATCTCGATGTACGTCTTCCGCGACCTGCTGGGCCAGCACGGCGTCAACCCCGTGATGCCGACGTTCGCGTTCCTCTTCCTCGTCGCGCTGGGCGTCGACTACAACATCTTCCTCATGGCACGGGTGCGCGAGGACGCCCGCGCCCGCGACACCCGCACCGCCGTGCGCACCGCCCTGCTCAGCACCGGCTCGGTGATCACCAGCGCCGGTCTGGTGCTGGCGGGCACCTTCTCGATCCTGATGATCCTGCCGCTGGTCATGCTCTTCCAGCTCGGCTTCACGGTGGCGCTCGGCGTGCTGCTCGACACCGTCCTGGTGCGGGTGGTGCTGGTGCCGGCGCTGACGTACCTGCTGGGCGAGAAGGCGTGGTGGCCGGCGCGGCGGACGGCGCCGGCCGCGGCGGCGGGCCCCGATCCGGCCGACTGACAAGGGAGTTGACCCGGGATGGACGACACCGCCCCCGCCGTACCGCGCTCCGCCTGGACCCGGCTCGCCGTCTACACCGCCATCGCCGCGCTGTTGCAGGCCGACGGGACCATCGTCGCCGTCGCCCTGCCGTCGATCGGCTCGGACTTCGACGTCTCGGCGGGCACCGCCGCGTGGCTGATGACCACCTACTTCGCGGTGTACGCCGTGGGGCTGTTCCCCGGCGGCCGGCTGGTGGACCGCTTCGGCCCGGGAGCCCTGGCCCTGACCGGGCTGGCGGTGTTCTGCGCGGGCACCCTGACGGGCGCGCTGGCCGGCTCGTTCGGGGTGCTCGTCGCCTCCCGGGTGCTCCAGGGCGCGGGCGCCGGGCTCGCCAGCCCGGCGGCGCTGGCCGGCGCGGTGTCGGGCTTCCCCGCGGAGCGGCGGGGCACCGCGCTGGGCATCTGGGGCGCGGCCTCGGGCCTGTCCAACCTGGTGGGCCCGCTGCTGGGCGGGGTGCTCACGGAGGTGTGGGGGTGGCGCGCCAACTGGTGGGCGCTGCTGCCGATGGGGCTGCTGCCGGCGGTGTGCGTGCTGCGGTGGGTACGGTCTCCGGTGGACGGCCGCCGGCTGGTGCCGCCACCGCCGGATCCGGCGGCGGCGCCGGAAGCGAGGGCACCGGTGCCGGGCGCGGTCCCGGGCCGGCGGGCGCCGATGGGCGCGGTACGCGGCGCCTCCGCCGTGGCGGCCCTCACCTTCGCGGTGATGATCGGCTCCTTCTACCTCGTCGAGCAGTACCTCCAGCACGCGGCGGGCTACGGCGTCCTGCGGGCGGCGCTCGCGCCGATGGTCGTGGCGCTGTGCATCGGCGCGGCCGGGCCGGTGGCCGGCCGGCTCACCGACCGCCACGGCGAACGGCTCCCGGCGGCGGCCGGGTTCACCGCCTGCGCGGCGGCCTGCGGCACGTACGCCGTCCCCGGCACCGCGCCGCACGGCCTGTGGCTGCTGCCCGGTGGCGTCCTGCTCGGCGCGGGGCTCGGTCTGCTGTTCCCCTCGACGTCCCGCGCGGCTCTCAACTCCGTTCCGCGGAGCCTGCACGGCCGTGCCTCCGCCCAGCTCTCCTTTGGCCGGCTGGCCGGTGCGGCTTGTGGTACGGCGCTGGCGGGGCTGGCGTTCCGTGACGGTGTCACGACCGCGCACCTGCGGTTCGCCCTCGCGGGCGGGGCGGTGGTGGCGGTGGTGGGGGCCGTGATCGTTCTGTGGCGGTTCGGTCGGGAGGTGGCGGGGCGCTGAGTGGGGGTGCCCCGGTCCCTCCCCCAGAGGGGGCACCCCCACTTCGCCGATTCCTGGGGCTGCGCCCCAGACCCCCCTTGTCGCGGCTTCGCCGCTCGTCCTCAAGCGCCGGACGGGCTGAATGGTGCCGCCCCGGGCGGGCACTTCAGCCCGTCCGGCGCTTGAGGACAACCGCGCGGAGCGCGGTTTCGGGGGTGCGGGGGCTCGCCCCGCAAGAAACGGTGAAAGGGCGGGGCCGGGGCACACCCACCCGGCCGCCGACCGGAGGTTTCGGCACCGCCCCGTGGGGTTACCCGTCCGGTCTGAGCGCCGCCCCGTCCGAGGAGGGAGTCCCCGCCCCGATGGCCCCCCAGACCACGTACGGCTACTTCCTCGCCTGCGAGGAGCACTCCCCCGCGGACCTCCTCGAACAAGCCCGCATGGCCGAAGACGCCGGCTTCACCTCCCTCTGGATCTCGGACCACTTCCACCCGTGGACCGCCGAACAGGGCCACAGCCCGTTCGTCTGGTCGGTGATCGGAGCACTGGCCCAGGCGGTCTCGCTGCCGGTCGAGACGGCCGTCACCTGCCCGACCGTACGCATGCACCCGGTCGTCACCGCGCAGGCGGCGGCGACCAGCGCCGTCCTGCTGGGGCCGGGCCGGTTCCGGTTGGGAGTGGGGAGCGGGGAGGCGCTGAACGAGCACGTGCTGGGCGGGCCGTGGCCGCGGGCGGCGGTGCGGCTGGAGATGCTGGAGGAGGCCGTCCGGGTGATGCGGCTGCTGTTCGAAGGCGGCCAGGTCAGTCACGCGGGACGGCACTACACCGTGGAGAACGCCCGGCTGTACACCCTTCCGGACGAACCGGTGCCCATCGACGTCTCGGCGTTCGGCACGGCGGCCACGGAGGTGGCGGGCCGGTGCGGCGACGGGCTGATCACCATGAGCCCGGACGCGGAGGCGGTCGACCGCTTCCGGAGGGCGGGCGGCGCGGGCAAGCCGGTCTACGGCGGCGTCAAGGTCTGCTGGGGCCCGGACCGGGACGAGGCGCTGAAGACCGCGCACCGGCTGTGGGCGGTGGAGCAGCTGCCGGGCGAGCTGAACCAGGTGCTGCCCACCCCGGCCCACTTCGAGCAGGCGGCGCAGCTCGTCACCCCCGACCGGGTGGCTCAGGCGGTGACCTGCGGCGACGACCCCGAGGAGCACGCGGCGGCGCTGCGCGCGTACGCGGACGCCGGCTTCGACCGGGTCCACGTCAACCAGATCGGCCCCGACCAGCGGGGCTTCTTCGACTTCTACCGGACCGAGGTACTGCCCCGGCTCGCCGACGAGGCGGGCCGGGCGGGCTGAGCGGGCTGAGCGGACACCGAGCGGAGAGGAACACAGTGGCTGAGAAGGTCTCCGACCACATCCTGGCCCGGCTGCGCGAGTGGGGCGTGGAGCGGGTCTTCGGCTATCCCGGCGACGGGATCAACGGGCTGATGGCGGCCTGGGAGCGGGCGGACGACCAGCCGCGCTTCATCCAGGCGCGGCACGAGGAGATGGCCGCGTTCGAGGCCGTCGGGTACGCCAAGTTCAGCGGCCGGCTGGGGGTCTGCGTCGCCACGTCGGGACCGGGCGCCATCCATCTGCTCAACGGCCTCTACGACGCGAAGCTCGACCACGTCCCGGTGCTGGCGATCGTCGGCCAGACCGCGCGGACGGCAATGGGCGGCGCGTACCAGCAGGAGGTGGACCTGCACGCGCTGTTCAAGGACGTGGCCTCGGACTTCGTCGAGACCGTCACCGTCCCGGAGCAGCTGCCGAACGTCCTGGACCGGGCGGCGCGGACAGCACTGGCGCGACGCGCGCCGACGGCGGTGATCGTGCACGCGGACGTGCAGGAGCTGCCGTACAGCGCGCCAGGGCACGCGTTCAAGATGGTGCCCTCCAGCCTCGACCACAGCGACTGGCAGTCGGTGCCGTCGGACGAGGCCCTGGAGCGGGCCGCGGACGTGCTCAACTCCGGGCACCGGACGGCGATGCTGGTGGGGCAGGGCGCGGCGGGGGCGCGGGCCGAGGTGGAGCAGGTCGCGGACCTGCTGGGGGCCGGCGTCGCCAAGGCCCTGCTGGGCCTGGACGTGCTCGACGACGAGCTGCCCTACGTGACGGGGTCGATCGGGCTGCTGGGCACCCGGCCGTCGTACGAGCTGATGCGCGACTGCGACACCCTGCTGACGATCGGCTCCAACTTCCCCTACTCCCAGTTCCTCCCGGACTTCGGCTCCGCGCGGGCCGTGCAGATCGAGCTGGACCCGCACATGGCCGGGCTGCGCTACCCGTACGAGGTCAACCTCATCGGCGACGCGCGCGCCACCCTCCAGCGTCTGATCCCGCTGCTGCGGCGCTCCACCGACCGCGACTGGCAGCGGAAGGTGGAGGGCGACGTGGCCCGCTGGAAGAAGGTGATGGAGAGCCGGGCGGCGGTGAGCGCCGATCCCGTCAACCCGGAGTACGTGGCCCGGGCGCTGTCGCCGCTGCTGCCGTCGGACGCGATCGTCACCTGCGACTCGGGTTCGGTGGCCAACTGGTACGCGCGGCACGTGAGCATGCGTCCGCCGATGCGCGGTTCGCTCTCCGGCACGCTGGCCACGATGGGCAGCGGCGTGCCGTACGCGATCGGCGCCAAGTTCGCGCATCCGGAGCGGCCCGTGGTGGCGCTGGTGGGCGACGGTGCGATGCAGATGAACGGGCTCGCCGAGCTGATCACGATCGCCAAGTACCGGGCGGAGTGGGAGGATCCGCGGCTGGTGGTGGGGGTGTGGAACAACCACGACCTCAACCAGGTGACGTGGGAGATGCGGGCGATGAGCGGTTCGCCGCAGTTCCTGCCGTCGCAGCAGCTGCCGGACGTGCCGTACGCGGAGTTCGCCCGGTCGATCGGGCTGACCGGCATCAAGGTGGAGAAGCCGGCGGACGTCGAGCCGGCGTGGCGCGAGGCGCTGGCCGCGCCGGGGCCCGCGCTGGTGGAGTTCGTGACGGACCCGGCGGTGCCGCCGATCCCGCCGCACGCGGACTGGGACCAGATCGAGTCGACGGTCAAGTCCATCCTCAAGGGCGACACGGACCGGGCGAGCATGGTGAAGCAGGGCATCAAGGCGAAGGTCCAGGAGTTCCTGCCGCACCGGCACAAGAAGGAGTCCTGACGGCCCATGCGGAATGACGGTGACGGGCGGATCGACGGGCTGGACGTGGCGGCGTTCACCGTCCCGGCCGACGCCCCCGAGGCCGACGGCACGCTCGCCTGGGACGCCACCACGGTCGTGGTCGTGGAGGCGCACTGCGACGGGGTGACCGGCACCGGCTGGACGTACGCCCCCGCCGAGGCGGGCGCGGCCGTGAACGGGCTGCTGGCCGGCCTCGTCGTGGGGCGCTCCGCCCTGGACGTCGCCGGAGCCAACGAGGCGATGGTCCGGGCCGTGCGCAACGCGGGCCGGCAGGGGCTGCTGGGGTGCGCGGTGTCGGCGGTGGACCTGGCGCTGTGGGACCTCAAGGCCCGGCTGCTGGACCTGCCGCTGGTCCGGCTGATCGGCGCGGTCGTGGAGGACGTGCCGGTGTACGGGTCGGGCGGCTTCACCACGTACCACGACACGCACCTGGCGATGCAGCTCGACGGCTGGGTGCGGGGGCACGGGATCGGCCGCGTCAAGATCAAGATCGGTGAGTCGTGGGGCCGTGAGGTCCACCGCGACCTCGAACGGGTGCGGCACGCGCGGGAGACCATCGGCCCGGAGGCCGCCCTGTACGTGGACGCCAACGGCGCCTACGGCCGCAAGCAGGCGGTGCGGGTCGGCGCGGCGCTGGCCGAGCTGGGCGTGGCCTGGTTCGAGGAGCCGGTCTCCTCCGACGACCTGGAGGGGCTGGCGGTCGTCCGCGACCAGTGCCGGTGCGACGTCGCCGCCGGCGAGTACGGGTACGACCCGGCGTACTTCGGCCGGCTGGCCCGGGTGGTCGACTGCCTCCAGGCGGACGCCACCCGCTGCGGCGGGCCGACCGGCTGGCTGCGGGCGGCGGCGGTCGCCCAGGCGCACGGCCTGGAGATCTCGGCGCACTGCGCGCCCCACGCGCACGCCCACGTGGCGGCGTGCGTGCCCAACCTGCGGCACGTGGAGTGGTTCCACGACCACGTGCGCATCGAGTCGACGCTGTTCTCGGGTGCTCTCGACCCGTCCGGCGGAACGATTCGGCCCGGGGCCGACGGCGCCCCCGGGCACGGGATGGCCTTCCGCCGGGCGGAGGCGAGCCCGTACCGCGTCCTGTGACCCTGTGAACCTGTGAACCTGTTGTGCCCCTGTGACGGACGCTCACCTCTTTTGGGGCTTTGTCGCTTTCACGTAAGGAAGGATCTTTTCCGCATGTTCCTTCGACGCGGCGCCGCCGCTTCCCTGAGCTCGAAGACGTCCCTGGTGGCCAAGACCCCCCTGGTCCCCCGACGCCCCCTGACCACCACGGCGCCCCTGGCCTCCAAGACCTCGCTCACCTCGGCGCTGGCCTCGGAGGTGGCGGTGGAGAACGCCACCACCCGCTACCTGATGTACGGCCTGCTGCCCTCCTGGTTCGTCCCGGGCGTGGCCGACTGGGTGATGCACCGGCGGACCCGCATCGAGGACACCTCGGGCACCAAGGAATCGCTCATCCACTCGCTGATGATGACCGAGGTCGGCGTCCCGATCGTCCTCACGCTCCTCTTCGAGGTCAACCCGCTGCTGCTGTCGGTGCAGCTCGGCGCGACGGCCTGCCACGAGGCGACGGCGTTGTGGGACGTCCGGACGGCCGTGGAGAGCGAACGGGACGTCAGGCCCGTGGAGCAGCACATCCACAGCTTCCTGGAGTCGCTGCCGTTCGCCGCTCTGGCCTCCCTGATGTGCCTCCACCCCGACCAGGTGCGCTCCCTGCTGCGCGGCGGCGCGGGCGACCCGACGGCCTGGAAGTTCGTCCCGCGCCGCCGGCCGCTGCCGCGCAAGTACCTGGCCGGGATCGCCCTGGCGGTGGGCACGTTCGTGGCGCTGCCGTACGGGGAGGAGCTGGTCCGGTGCGTGCGCCGGGGCATGAAGCGGCGCGGGCGGAGGCGGGCGGAGGCGAAGGCCGAGCGGTACGACCGGGCGCTCGCGGGCTGAGCGGGCGGGAGCCGGGGGGCGTTGTCGTACCCCGCTGCTACGGTCCCTTTCATGACGCACAGTGACCGCGCCCTGGACATCCTCCACCGGCGCCCGGACCTGGCCGCCCTCGCGGCGTACCCCTTCGCCTTCGACATCGACGGCGCGGTGCACGTCGAGGAGGTGCGGCTGGCCTCGGGCGGGCCGCTGCGGCCGATAGCCGGCGAGGACTCGGGCGGGACGTACTTCCTCTGCGCAGGCGGCGAGGTCCTGCACGCCGACTCGGAGGGCTCGGCCGCGCTGCTCGCCGAGAGCCTGGACGACGCCCTGGAGATCCTCATCGGCCTGCCCGGGGAGGCGTCCTGCCTGTCGTCCGAGGACGACGACGCCACGCTGGCCGCGGGGTTGGCCGAGGCGGAGGAGGAGCTCCGCGAGAACTACGGCCCCGGCTTCGACGCGGACCGCGAAACGCTGCTGTCCGGCCTCGGCCTGCGCCTGCGCCCGCCGCGCGAGTTGCTGGCGCGCATGGAGCGCGCGGAGCGGCGCACGGAGCCGGACTTCGTGCTCCTCAACGCGGTGGAGGGCTGCGCGTACCAGCTGGACGACTCCCTCCGCGTATCCGCCCGGGAGACCGTCCTCGCCGCCGCTCGCGCCGACCTGGCCCTGCTGCGCACGGACGCCACAAGCCACGAGGTCGTCGCCGCCGACCCGGCCCGCAGGACCGGCGCCCTGGCGGCCGTCCGCCACGACCACCGGCCGGAGGACGTACCGCTCCTGCGCACCTTGCTCCGGCACGGCCTCCGCGCGGGAGACCCCGCGGACCGGCTCGCCGGAGCGGCCGTCCTGCTGGCCCGCCACGGCGACGCGACGGACCACGCCCTGCTCCTTCCGCTGCGCGACTCCCTGCCCGGCTTCCCGGACGCCGCCCGGGACCTGACGGCCTGGGCCCACACCGCCCCCTGCCCCGCCCCCGAGGACGACCCCCCCGCTCACCTGGGCCCGCCTCGCCCGCCTCCAGGGCCACACCGAGCTCGCCCGCGTCACCCTGATACGCCTGCTGGACGCGGCCGGCCCGCGCGACGACGCCCTGGTGGCGGAACTGGCGGCCGAGTTCGCGGCGTTGGGGGACACCTGGCAGGCGGAGCGGGCGCGGCGGCTGCTGCCGCGGGGGTCGGCCGGGACGGTCGGCACGGGCGGCTGAGCGGGCCGGGGCCCGGCAGCGGTCCGGGGGCCGAGCGCCTCTCCGCGCCCCGGGAGGCGGGCGGTGGCACGCAGGCGGGCACGCACCCGCCGAGCGCCGCCCCTCGGCGGGCACAACACGGTGCTGGTGTTCCGGGCGGCGGGGTAGCCACTGGGCCCTTGCGACGGAGTGCGGCTCCCGTGGCAGCTGGGAAGCCGGTGTGGAAACGTGGAATCCGGTAAGGAGCCCCACCGGACACCGCACCGAACCGACCCGAGGAGGTCCCATGTCCTCGAAGCGACGCCGCAAGAAGCGAGCCCGCCGCAACAAGGCCGCCAACCACGGAAGCCGTCCGCAGTGCTGACGTGATCCGGCGCGGTGTGGCCCGCCGTCCCTTCCCACGGGTGTGTTCTCCGCGATATCACCCGTTCGAGGGGCGGCGGGCTGCGCCGCGTCCCGTCCGCGTGTGGGATGGGTGCCACGTGCGGCGCGCCGTCGCCACCCCCTCCCCTCAGCCTCCCCCGAGCCCGACAGAGGAGCCGGCAGATGACCCTCTCCGAACGCGACGTGGCGGACCAGATCGAGCAGATGAAGGAGGACGCCCTGGAGCAGGTGGTCAGCGACGAGGACCGGGACGCCGGTCTCGCGGACGAAGAGTGGTGACCCCGGCCACGGCCGTCCCAGCCCCGGCCACGGCCGTCCCGGCCCCGGCCACCCCGGCCCCGTCCTCAGCCCCCGCCGCGGTCCCCGCCCCCGCCCCGGGCGCCCCTCGCGCGGCGGCCATCATTCGCGCCGCGCGGTGCGGCGGGGTAGACATGGAACATGGCCCGAATCCGGGGCCGCTCCTGGAGGCCGTCCGGCCGCCGGCCCGCCGGCTCGCACGTGGGTGAACGGCGAGAGCGGCGGCCGCGCGGGACGTCGGCACGGCGCTGGCGGGTGGCGAGCACCCGTAGCGTCGCCGGCCAGATGTTCGTGCTGCAGGTGCTCATCGTGCTGCTGCTCGTCGTGGCCGCGGTCGGCACCCTGCTCTTCCAGGCGCGGACCGACAGGTTCCAGGCGGCCCGCGACCGATCGCTGGCCGCCGCCGAGGCGTTCGCGCACGCCCCCGGGCTGCCGGCCGTCATGGCGGGCCCCGACCCGTCGTCCGTCCTCCAGCCGCTGACCGAGGACGCCCGGCACCGCGGCGGCGTGGACTTCGTCGTGGTCACCGACCGGAACGGCATCCGCTACACCCACCCGGACCCGTCCCTCATCGGCAAGCACTTCGTCGGCACCGTCGAGCCGTCGCTGAGGACCGGCGAGGTCACCGTCGAGAGCGTGCACGGCCCGCTCGGCGAGGAGGTGCAGGCGGTGGTGCCGGTCCGCGACGACCGGGGCCGGATCGTCGGCGCGGTGTCCTCGGGCATCAAGGTCGCCGCGGTGAGCAGCGCCTTCGACCGGCAACTGCCCTGGGTGCTGGGCGCGGGCGCGGTGGCGCTGGCCCTGGCGACCGCCGGTACGGCCCTGGTGAGCCGCCGGCTGCGGCGGCAGACGCACGGGCTGGGCCCGGCCGAGATGGCGCGGATGTACGAGCACCACGACGCGGTGCTGCACGCGGTGCGCGAGGGCGTGGTCATCGTCGGCGGGGACGGCCGGCTGCTGCTGGTGAACGACGAGGCCCGGCGGCTGCTCGGGCTGCCGCCGGACGTGGAGGGCCGGCACGTCGGCGACCTGGGTCTGGACCCGCGGACGGCCGAGCTGCTGCTGTCGCGGCAGGTCGTCTCGGACGAGGTGCTGCCCGTCGGCGACCGCCTGCTCGCGGTCAACAACCGGCCGACGGACCGCGGCGGCGGCCCGCCCGGCAGCGTCGCCACCCTGCGGGACTCCACCGAGCTGCGGGCGCTGGCGGGCCGCGCCGAGACGGCCCGCGGCCGGCTCCGGCTGCTGTACGACGCGAGCGTGGCCATCGGCACCACCCTGGACGTGCGGCGGACGGCCGAGGAGCTGACCCAGGTGGCGTCGCCCCGGTTCTCGGACTACGCGACCGTCGACCTCGCCGAGGCCGTGCTGCACGGCGAGGAGCCCCGGATGTCGATGGGCGGCGACGCCGCCGAGCTGCGCCGGGTGGCGCTCACCGGGCCGCGGGACGACCATCCGCTGTACCCGGCGGGTGACCTGGTCACCTTCGCCGGCCCGACCCCGCAGGCCACCGGGTTCGTCAGCGGGCGCCCGGTGCTCGTCCCGGACCTGGCGTCCTCGACCGGCTGGCGGACGCAGGACTACGAGCGCACCCAGGCGGTCCTGGAGTACGGCTTCCGGTCGCTGATCACCGTGCCGCTGAAGGCGCGCGGCGTGCTGCTGGGCATCGCCAACTTCTGGCGGACGAGCGACAGCGGGCCCTTCGAGGAGGACGACCTGTCGCTGGCCGAGGAGCTGGCGGCGCGGGCCGCGGTCTGCATCGACAACGCCCGCCGCTACACGCGCGAGCACGACATGGCCGTCGCCCTCCAGCACAGCCTGCTGCCGCGCGGGCTGCCCGAGCAGTCGGCGCTGGACGTCGCCTTCCGCTACCTGCCCGCGCAGGCGGGGGTGGGCGGCGACTGGTTCGACGTGATCCCGCTGCCCGGCGCCCGGGTGGCGCTGGTGGTCGGGGACGTGGTCGGGCACGGGCTGCACGCCGCCGCCACCATGGGCCGGCTGCGCACGGCCGTCCTGAACTTCTCCGCGCTCGACCCGCCGCCGGACGAGCTCCTCGGGCACCTCGACGAGCTGGTCGCCCGGATCGACCAGGAGGCCGCCGGGGACGCCGACGAGCCCGCCATCGCGGGCGCCACCTGCCTTTACGCGGTGTACGACCCGGTGACGGGCGTCTGCTCGCTGGCCCGCGCCGGGCATCCGCTGCCCGCCCTGGTCGCCCCGGACGGCACCGTCGACTTCCCGGAGCTGCCGGCCGGCCCGCCGCTGGGCCTGGGCGGGCTGCCGTTCGAGGCGGCGGAGCTGCGGCTGCCGGAGGGCAGCAGCCTGGTGCTGTACACGGACGGGCTGGTCGAGGACCGCAAACGGGACATCGACGCCGGTCTCGCCGTGCTCCACGACACCCTGGCCGAACAGCCCGGCCGGACGCCGCAGGAGACCTGCGAGGCGGTGCTCGACGCGCTGCTGCCGGCCCGGCAGAGCGACGACATCGCCCTGCTGGTGGCGCGCTCCCGGATCCTGGAGCGGGAGCGGATCGCGGAGTGGGAGCTGCCCTCCGACCCCGCCGTGGTGGGCCGCGCCCGTGCCGATGTGACCCGGCAGCTGGGGCTGTGGGGGCTGGAGGAGGCGGTGTTCACCACCGAGCTGATCCTCAGCGAGCTGATCACCAACGCGATCCGGCACGCCTCCGGGCCGATCCGGGTGCGGCTGCTCCGCGACCGCACGCTGATCTGCGAGGTCTCCGACACCAGCAGCACGTCGCCGCACCTGCGGTACGCGGCGGCCGAGGACGAGGGCGGCCGGGGCCTGTTCCTGGTGGCCCAGCTGGCCGAGCGCTGGGGCACCCGGTACACGCCGGACGGCAAGGTCATCTGGGCGGAGCAGCCGCTCGGGTGAGGGCAGCCGCTCGGGTGAGGGCAGCCGCTCGGGTGAGGGCAGCCGCTCGGGTGAGGGCAGCCGCTCGGGTGAGGGGGCCGGGGCCCGTATCGGCTGAGGTGCCCGGGCCCGTACCGGCCCGCCGGGAGGCGGCCCACCGGACGAGGGCCGCCGCGCGGCGGCCCTCGGAGGACGGAAGGACCGAGGACCATGCCGGAGAGCACAGCGCCGCCGCCCCCGGCCCCGGACTGGCGGATGTTCGACCCGGCGCCGGTCGCCATGGCCGTCACCCGGGGGCCGCGTCACCGCCTGGTGTACATGAACGCCGTCTACCGCGAGCTCTTCGGCGACCGGCCGCTCGGCGTCCCCATCACCGAGGTCTTCGCCGACCTGCGGCAGCGCGGCTGCCTCGCCCTCTTCGACGACGTGCGGAACACCGGGGCGCCGGTGTCGCTGGACGCCGCGCCCACCGAGGGCGCCTCGCCGGAGGACGGCGGGACGCGCTACTACACCTTCAGCCTCTCGGCCGTCGGCTCGTCGGAGGACGAGCGCGGCGTGCTCGTCGTGGCGATGGACGTCACCGAGCAGATCCGGGCGACCGAGCGGATCCGCCGGGTGTCGGAGGAACGGCTGCGCGCCCTGCGCCGGTTCGAGAACCTGGTGACCGCCAACACCCAGATGATGTGGGTGACGGCCGCCAAGGGCGGCACGATCGAGCCCAGTCCGGGCTGGGAGCGGGTGACCGGCCAGACGTGGGAGGAGTTCCGCGGGGACGGCTGGATGGACGCCCTGCACCCGGAGGACCGGGAGCCGATGGACGCGGCCTGGCAGCGGGCGCTGGAGGAGGTGCCGGACGAGTTCCGGTACGTGTACCGGCTGCGGACGGTCGACGGCACGTACCGCCACTTCGACGTGCGGGCGGTGCCGGTCCGCGAGGACGGCCGGGTCGTCGAGTGGGTGGGCACCTGCACGGACATCGAGGACCGGTGGCGGGAGGAGCGCCGCAAGGACGTGCTGGCGCGCGGCGCCGCCGTGCTGGCCGAGTCCACCAAGCCGCGGTCGGCCTTCGCCGCGCTCGGTGACGTCATCGTCCCGTCCCTGGCCGACAAGTGCGGCATCTACCTCTTCCGGGACCCCACCTACCAGTTGACGGGCAGCGCCCCGCTGGTCGTGGAGCGGATCGCGGCCCGCTCGCGCGAGGGCCTCCCCCCGCACCCCGCCCGGCTGGGCGAGGAGCACATCGCGCCGGACAGCGCGTTCGCCCGCGCGGTCCGCGAACGGCGGGTGGTGCACGAGTCGTTCGACCCCGACCGCATCCCGCCCGGCACCGCCCCGCCCGACAGCATGGCGTGGCTGCGGGAGGTGCGCGCGCACAGCATGGTGGTCGTCCCCGTCGTCATCGACGGCACGCTCGCCGCGATCGTCGACGCCTTCGCCTGCGGCGAGCGCGATCCCATCGACGCGACCGACGAGGCACTGCTCCGCGAACTCCTGGAACAGGCCCACGACCCGCTGCGCAACGTCATTGAGTTCCAGCGCACCCAGCGGGTGGCCCTGGCCCTCCAGCACAGCCTGCTGACCGAGCCGCCGCGCTACGACGACCTGGTGATCACGGCCCGCTACCTGCCGAGCCCGGCGGCGGCGGACGTCGGCGGCGACTGGTACGACTCGTTCGTGCTCGGGGACGGCGCGCCGGTGCTGGTCATCGGGGACGTGGCGGGGCACGACATCGAGGCCGCCGTGACGATGAGCCGGATGCGGAACATGCTGCGCAGCCTCGCCGCCGACCGGGAGGAGCCGCCGGGCGACATCATCCGGCGGCTCGACCGGGCCACCCAGGTCCTCGACCCGGAGGAGGGCACCGCCACCTGCGCCCTGGTCCGCATCGAACACACGCCGGGCGGCGGCCGGCAGGCGCACTACTGCGTGGCGGGGCATCCGCCGCCGCTGGTGGTGGACCGGGACGGCGGCACGCGCTTCCTGGACGGCGCCATGTCCCCGCTGCTGGGCATGCCCGTCCCGGACGAGTGGCGGATCAGCGCGGTCGAGCCGCTGCCGTCCGGCGGGACGCTGCTGCTCTACACGGACGGGCTGGTGGAGCGGCCGGACGAGGACATCGACGAGGGCCTGTCCCGGCTTGCCCGAACGGCGTCCGGCCTGGCCCGGGCGGACCTGAACGCGTTCTGCGACACACTGCTGGCGGAGCCCTCGGTCACCGGCCAGGACGACATCTGCCTGATCGCGGTGCGGCTGCCGGAGGACGGCTGACGGCCGCAGCCCGTCCGGTCCGCCCGCGCGGCGGCCGCCGGCCGTCCTCCGGCCCGACCTCTCTTCACGCGGGCGGCCCGGGACGGTCTCCGGACCGTACGGCCCGCACGCGGGCGGCCCCGACGGTCTCCGGCCCGGACGCTCTTCACCCGCCCGGCCCGGGAGTGCTCCCCGCCACGGCCGGACTCACCGCCGGCGCCGGGGCCCTGGCGACGGCGAGCAGGCTCAGCAGGGCGCACGCGGCGTAGGCGGCGCCGGGCCAGGCGGCCGGTCCCGGGTACGGTCCGGCCGCGTGCGCGTGGTCCTCCCAGCGGGACAGCAGGGGGACGAGTCGGGCGCCCGTGGCGAGGATCCAGGCCGCGAGCGCGGCGCGGGCGAGGGGCCGGTGGAGTCCGGCGCCGTGGGCGAGCCAGATCATGGCGGGCAGGCACCAGATCCAGTGGTGGCTCCAGGAGATGGGCGACAGCAGCAGCCCGTACAGCTCGGCGGTGATGAGGACGGCGAGCAGGTCCTGCCGTGCGACGGCCCGGAACACGGCGTACGCCGCGAGGGCGGTGATCAGCGCGACGGCGGGCCACCAGGCCGCGGAGAGGGCGGCGTCGTGGCCGAGGAGCCGGCCGAGCGCCCCGCGCAGGGACTGGTTGCGCACGGTCCACAGCGGGCCGACGCGACGGGTGTCGGTCACCAGGGTCGTCCAGTACCGGGCCGACTCGCGCGGCGCGACCAGCCAGGCCAGTGCCGTGGCCGCGCAGGCGGTGGCCACGGCCCAGGCGGCCGCCCGCCACTGGCGGGTCGCCAGGAAGTACAGTCCGCCGAAGGCCGGGGTGAGCTTCACCGCGGCGGCCACCCCCACGGCCGCCCCCCGCCCCGCGGCCGTGCGGAGGGCGGCCACGGCTCCCAGGACCAGCGCCCCCAGCAGCAGGTTGACCTGCCCCTGGTCGAGGGTGTGGCGGACGGGTTCGAGCCACAGCCCGGCGGCGGTCCAGAGCAGGGCCCGGGACCGGTCCCGGAACCGGTCGCCGGAGCCCAGCAGCCGTACGGCGCACCCGCAGACGACGAACACGGCGGCCACGGAGACCGCTTGCCACAGGCAGACCGCCGCCGCCCAGGGAAGGTACGCCAGGGGCAGGAACACCAGGGCCGCGAACGGCGGGTAGGTGAACGGCAGCGCGGGGATGGGCGGGCTCGTGTGGAGGACGTAGTCGTACAGGCCGCCGGAGAGGACGAGCGGCGCGGCGTCGTGGTAGACGCGCAGGTCGAGGGGGGCCGGGGAGAACAGGCCGACGGCCAGGGCGTGCAGGGCGACCGAGAGGGCGAGGCACCAGCCGGGGCGGCGGCCCGGCCACGCCCGGCCCCGGATCCCCGGGAACGGCCACTCACGCGATCTGTTCACGCCCAGGTCTCCTGACACGGCCTCGATCGACGCGCCTCAGCGTGACCGGCCGGACGGCCCGGGCCTTCCCTTTACGCCGTCGGTGGCATGTCGCACACGATCGGACCTCCTGATACCCCGACTCGCGCGGCCCTGGCGCGGCGGGGCCCCGGACCCGACGGCGCGCGGACGCACTCTCCACGCCGGAGATCCCTTCCCCCGCTCCGGCGGCCGAACCGCCCCCCGCTCGGCGGGGACCGGGCCTGCCGGACGGGGAACGCGCGGCCGGCCGCGGTCCTCGCCGTGCGTCAGGCCCCGGACAGGGCGGCGGCGACGGCCGGTGCGAGCAGGTCGGCCGCGAAGTCGGCGGCCGAGCGCGGCGCGCGGCCGAGGACGCGGCGGACGCCGTCCCCGAGTCCGGCCGTGCCCTCCCGGCGGTAGTTGGCGTAGAGCCCGTACAGGCCGTCCACCTGCCACGGCGGCACCCCGCGGCCGGCGAGCCCGGCGCGCCAGGCGGCGTCGAGCGGGACGTCGGCGTACCGCACGGGCCGGCCGAGCACGGCGGCGAAGCGTTCGGCCAGCCGGCCCGGGGTCAGCGCCTCGGGGCCGCTGATGTCGATCTCGCCGCCGACGGGCCGGTCCGCCAGCAGTTCGGCGACCGCGACTTCCGCGATGTCCCGCGTGTCCACGTAGCCGCGGGCGGCCTCGGCGCCGCCGGGGTCGGCCAGGGTGCCCGCGGCGATGTCGGCGGCGGCCGGGAGGACGTTCTGGAGGAAGCGGTCGGGCCGGAGCACGGTCAGCTCGGGCACGCCGGCGTCCCGCAGCCGGGCGACGACGGTGTCGTGCGCTCCGGTGACGGGGTCGGGAACCGTCCCGGCCGCCTTCGGGAACGGGCGGGCGCCGAGCTTGACGATCCGGTGCGCGCCCGCGTCCAGGGCGGCGAGGCCGAGGCCGGTCTCGACGGCGGCCTGGTCGGCGGCGAACGGGTGGGCGAGGTAGAGCCGTTCGACACCGGCGACGGCGCGCCGGACGGCGGCGGGGTCGGCGGCGTTCCCGCGCACGATCTCGCCCTTGACCGCGCCCAGCGCCTCGGCGCCGGCCGCGGAGCGCACCAGGAACCGCACGTCGTCGCGGTCGCGCAGCGCCTCCGTCACGTACCGCCCCACCGAGCCGTTCGGCGTGGTGACCAGGATGGTCATCGGACCCCTCCGCGTTCATGATCGGAAAACCGTCACGGGCCGCAACGGCGGGGTGGCGGGGGTGTATTCCCGGCCGGGCGGCAAGGAGCCACCCCCCGGACGGGTCCGGCGCGCGGCCGGGCGGGTACCGTTGCTGCCGCCCGCCCGTCCGAACAGACCCGCCCCTTCCGAACAGAGGCGAAGGATGCTGCCTGAGATCACCGAGCACGAGTGCACCGGCTGCGGCAAGGCCGTGAAAGGCATCTTCGGCCGGTGGGCGTGCCCCGACTGCAAGACCAGCTCCCCGTACCGGGAGCCGCCCGGCACGTACGCGGACGGGCTGCGCAACGGCGTGGCGCCGCGCCGGGACCCGCTGCGCCACCACGTGTGCGGCGAGGTCGCGTGCGTGTGCCCCCGGCTGGGCCGCCGGGGGCACTGAGAGGGCTCCGGTCTCAGTCCCGGCGGACGAGGTACCGGGCGTAGGCGTCCGTCGTGAAGGAGGCGGGCAGGTCGTCGTGGAGGGCCGCGCGGACGAGGACGTCGCGGGCGTCGGCCCAGCGGGAGCCGGGGTCGGCGGCGGCGAGGGCGGAGCTCTCCTCGTCGAGCAGCCGGAGTACGCCGGCGCGCGGGACGACTCCGTGGTGGAGCCACTGCCAGAGCTGGCAGCGGGCGAGTTCGGCGGAGCCGGCGTCCTCCAGCCGGCCCTGGTGGACGACGCGTCCGGCGCCGCGCAGCCAGGCGTCCAGGCAGCGGAGGGCGGTGCCCAGGGCGGCGCGGACGCCCTGTTCGGTGGGGCGGCCGCTGGTGCGGTGGACGGCGAGCAGGTCGGCGGCGGTGACGTGGACGTCCTCGCGGGTGCGTTCGAGCTGGTGCGGGCGGTCGCCGAGGACCGCGTCGAAGGCCGTGCGGCAGACGGGGAGCAGCCCGGGGTGGGCGACCCGGGTGCCGTCGAAGCCGACCTCGGCCTCCCGTTCCGCGTCGAGCCGGACCCGGGCCAGGGCAGCCTCGTCCGCCTGCCGGTCGAGGCCGAGCACGGGGACGGCGCGGACGGCGGTGCCGCCGATGGCGTGGGCGCCCCTGCGGTGGCAGGTGCGGACGAGGAGTTCGGTGCGGGCGCGGAGGAACGGCGCCGTCGCGGTGATCTTCGCGCGGTCGGGGAGGAGGTGGTCGCGCCGGTGCGGGAAGGTGCGGACGACGCTGCTCAGGTAGCCGGCGTGGTCGACGGCCAGTCCGGCCGCGTGGTCGCGGAGTTCGTGGAGGATCTCCTCCATCTCGAAGGCGGCGGTGACCGATTCGACGGTGACGGTGGCGCGGATGGTCCCGCGTTCCAGGCACAGCATGTCCTGGGCGAGCACGAAGACGTCGTTCCAGAGCCGCGCCTCCAGGTGGTTCTCCACCTGGGGCAGCGAGAAGTACGGGCCGCGGCCCGCCGCGATCTGCGGGCGGGCGCAGTGGAAGAGGTACAGGCCGAGGTCGACGAGGGCGGCGGGGACCGGGCGGCCGTCGACGACCAGGTGCCGTTCGGTGAGGTGCCAGCCCCGGGGGCGGACGACGAGGGTGGGCCCGGCGGCCGGTCCTGGGCCGATGCGCCCTTCGGTCACCGCGATCAGCGTCCGCTGGCCCTCCATGACGTTGTCCCAGGTGGGCGCGGTCGCGTCGGTGAAGTCCGCGGTCCATACCCGGGCGCCGGATACCGCCGCCTCGGCCGCCATGGCGGGGTCCGGGGGGCCGGTGAGCTCCGTGCGCCGGTCGGTGAGCCCGGGGGCGGGCGGGGCGACGCGCCAGGAGCGGTCGGCGCGGACGGCCGAGGTGGCGGGGACGAAGTCGAGGGCGCCGCCGCGGGCCAGCAGTGCGGCCCGGTGACGGCGTTCGGCGAGGAGCGCGGAGCGGCGGGCGGCGAAGGCGTCGTCGAGGCGGGCGACGAGGGCGAGGGCGGCGGGGGTGAGGACGTCGTCGTACGGGGTGGTCCGGCCGCCGAGGACGCTCAGGGTGCGGACACGACTGGAGAGGGCGGGAGTTGCCATGGCGGTCTCCTGGGGGTGGTGTGAGCGGCCCGGGGCGGGCGGGGTGGCACGGACGACGGGGGCGCGGGACGGCGAGGGGCGGCGGGACGACGGGCGGGGTGCGGCCACGGCGGCGCTCCGGCCGTTTCCTTCCGGGCCCGTCCGGAGGGCCCGGGGAACCGGGGCGAGGGGGGCGGGGGTTCTCCGGGAACTGCCCTGCCGGCGCTGCGGGGAAACCGCTCCGGCGGGAGCCGTTCCGTTCGGAACGGGTCCCGCCGGAGCGGCTGTCCGGCCGCCGGCTAGTGGAACTGCTCCTCTTCGGTGGAGCCGGTCAGGGCGGTGGTGGACGAGGCGGGGTTGAGCGCGGTGGTGACGAGGTCGAAGTAGCCGGTGCCCACCTCGCGCTGGTGCTTCACGGCGGTGAACCCGTGCTCCTGCGCGGCGAACTCCCGCTCCTGGAGCTCCACGTACGCCGTCATGCCGTGCTCGGCGTAGCCGCGGGCGAGGTCGAACATGGCGTGGTTGAGGGAGTGGAAGCCCGCCAGGGTGATGAACTGGAACCGGTAGCCCATCGCGCCCAGTTCGCGCTGGAACTCGGCGATCTCCTCGTCGTTGAGCGCGGCCTTCCAGTTGAAGGAGGGCGAGCAGTTGTACGCCAGCATCTTGTCGGGGTACTCGGCGTGGATGGCCTCGGCGAACTCCTTGGCCTGGGCCAGGTCGGGGGTGCCGGTCTCGACCCACAGCAGGTCGGCGTGGGG
>NZ_JAIQLH010000218.1 GCF_020037025.1 Streptomyces huiliensis
GGCTGGCACCGGCGCGCGGCGCGCTGTCCGCCCAGGTGGTCGACCTGCTGTCCGGTACGGCCGAACTGACGGTCGCGGGCGCCCTGCCCGCCCGGCTGGCGCGGCTGCGCCGGGCGGACGCCGACCTCACCGGCATCGCCCGCCGGGCCTCCGCCGCCACCGCGCTCGGCTCCGGCCTGTCGGCCCTGGCCTGCGGACTCACCGTGGCCGGTGCGGCGTGGGCGGGTGTCGCGGCGGTCCACGACGGACGCCTCGGCGGCGTCTGGCTGGCCGTGGTCGTCCTGCTGCCGCTCGCCGCGTTCGAGGCGGTGAACGGGCTGCCGCTCGCCGTACAGCACCGGCAGCGGGTCCGCCGCGCGGCGGAGCGGGTGTACGAGGTGCTGGACGCGCCGGAGCCGGTACGCGACGGGACGGAACCCGCCCCTCCGTCCCCCTTCCCGCTGCGGCTGGCCGGGATCACCGCCGCGTACCCCGGCGGCCCCGCCCCCGCCCTGCGGGACGTCGGCCTGGAGCTGACCGCCGGGCGGCGGGTGGCGGTCGTCGGCCGGTCGGGGGCGGGCAAGACGACCCTCGCCCAGGTGCTGCTGCGCTTCCTGGACGCCGGATCCGGGACGTACACGCTCGCGGGCCGGGACGCGTCGCGGATGGACGGCGACGCGGTACGGCGGCTGGTGGGGTTGTGCGCGCAGGACGCGCACCTCTTCGACAGCTCCCTCCGGGAGAACCTGCGCCTCGCGCGCCCCGGCGCGGGCGACGCGTGCCTGCGCCGGGCGCTGGCCGACGCGCGCCTGCTGGAGTGGGTGGACTCCCTGCCGCAGGGGCTCGACACCCCGGTCGGCGAGCACGGCGCCCGGCTCTCCGGCGGGCAGCGGCAGCGCCTGGCGCTGGCCCGCGCGCTGCTGGCCGACTTCCCGGTGCTGGTGCTGGACGAGCCGGCCGAGCACCTCGACCTGGCGACGGCGGACGCGCTCACCGCGGACCTGCTGGCGGCGACGGAGGGCCGGACGACGGTGCTGATCACGCACCGGCTGGCGGGGCTGGAGGCGGTGGACGAGGTGATCGTCCTGGACGGCGGCCGGATCGCGCAGCGCGGCCCGTACCGGGAACTGGCGGAGGTGGACGGAACGTTCCGCCTGATGCTGGAGCGCGAGCGCGCCGAGCACGACATGGTGCATCCGCCCGAGCACGGCACAGTGCGTCCGCCCGAGCACGACATGGTGCATCCGCCCGAGCACGGCACAGTGCGTCCGCCCGAGCACGACATGGTGCATCCGCCGCTTTCCCTGGCAAAAGGTACTTATTAGGCTCTGCCTATGCCCGCCACCGAGGACCCCGTCCCCGAGGAACCCCTCGGCACCCCGCCTCCCACCACGCCGCCGTTCGGGCCGCTGGACCCGGTGGCCGTCGCCACGGAGGCCACCCGCCGCCTCCAGGGCATGTCCACCGAGCTCACCGGCCGGGTGCCGCAGCTGCTGGAGGCCATGCGCTCGGTGGGCACCGGGCTGGAACTGCACTCCACCCTCGACCGGATCGCCGAGACCGCCGCCGAGCTCGCCGGCGCCCGCTACGCCGCCATCGCGGTCAACGGCGACGCCGACCCGTCAGGCGAGGGCCTGGCCGACTTCGTCACGTACGGTGTCCCCGACGCTTCGGACGCCTCCGACGCTTTTGACGCTTCGGAAGGGGACGTTCACGGCGGCGAACCCTCCGCCGACCGCGCGGTGCTCGACGCCCTGCTGCGGCACGCCGGACGGCGCACCCCGGCCGGCGCCCCGGGGGACGTCCTGGGCGTTCCGATCCGCGTCGAGGGCGAGGTCTTCGGCAACCTCTACCTGGCCGGGAAGCGCGGCGGCGGCGAGTTCGGCGTCGCCGACCTGCACATGGTGAAGATCCTCGCCACGGAGGCGGGCATCGCGATCGGGAACGCGCGCGTCTACGAGCAGGGCCGGCAGCGGATGCGCTGGATCGACGGCTCGGTCGCCGTCACCACCGCGCTGCTCTCGGGCGGCGACGCGGAGGACGCCCTCGCCGTCGTCGCCGAACAGGCCCGCCGGCTCGCGGAGGCGGACGCGGGGATCGTGCTGCTGCCGGACGGAGACGGCGGCCTGGAGATGGTCGTCGTCTCCGCCGACGATCCGACGGGGCTGCTGGGCACGGTGATGCCGCCGCACAGCCCCGTGGTGTCGCAGTTGCTCGCCGGGGAGCCGGTGTTCGTCGATGACTCCGCCACCGACCCCCGCATGATCACGGCGGTGGCCCCGCGCTTCGGCCCGAGCATGCTGCTGCCGCTGCGCAGCGGCGGGCGGGTGCTCGGCACCCTGGCCATCCCGCGCCGCCGGGGCGCCCGGCGGTACACGGCCACCGAGCGCACGCTCGCCGCGCAGTTCGCCGCCCAGGCCGCGCTCGCGCTCGTCCTGGCCGAGGCGCAGCGCGACCGCGAGCGGCTCGCGGTCTACGAGGACCGCGACCGGATCGCCCGCGACCTGCACGACCTCGTCATCCAGCGGCTGTTCGCCACCGGCCTGCTGCTGGAGAGCGCGCAGCGCAGGGCCGTGGTCCCGGAGGTCCGGACGACCGTCGGGCAGGCCGTGGACGAGCTGGACACGACCATCCAGGAGATCCGGACGGCGATCTTCGCCCTCCAGCAGGGGCCGGCCGAGGCACCCGCCGGACTGCGGACCCGCGTCCTGCGGGAGGTCGGCACGGCCGCCGTGCCGCTGGGCTTCCAGCCCTCCGTGAACTTCGTCGGCCCGGTGGACGCGCTGGTGGGCGAGGGCACGGGCAAGAACCTCATCGCCGCGCTGCGGGAGGCGCTGTCCAACGCCTTCCGGCACGCGCACGCCTCCCGCATCGAGGTCGTCGTCGACGCGACGGTCCGGCTCCCGGACGGCCGCGAGGCGGTCCGGCTCACCGTCGCCGACGACGGCATCGGTCTTCCCGAGGGCGGTCGGCGCAGCGGTCTGCGGAACCTCGCCAAGCGGGCGGAGTCCCTGGGCGGCTCGTGCGTGTGCGGGCCGGGGCTGGGCGAGGGGGGCGGGGGGACGCGGGTGGTGTGGGAGGCGCCGCTGTAGGGGCGGCGGGGGCTCGGTGCCGCTCCGGCGGTGGGACGTGCGGTCGGCGGTCGGCGGCGGGCGGCGGGCGGCGGGCGGCCGGATGCACGGCGCGGCAGTGGCAGCAGCGGCAGCAGTGCGCGGTTCGTGTCGGCGCCCATGCCCGTGCCCATGCCCATGCCCGCGTCCATGCCCGCGCCCCCGCCCGTTCCCCTGCCCGGGCCCGGCGCGGGCGGACGCGCCGCCGTCATGCCCACTCGGGCGATCGCCGGGCCATGCGAACCCCGCTGCGCCGAACGCGGGACGCCGGGAAGGCGGGAAGGCGGCGTGCCCGCCGGGCCGTCTCCGCCGAACGACCGTCCGGGCCGAGGCGGCCGAGACGGGCCGGGGCGGGCGTCCTTCGGGTGTGCCCGGCGTGTGCCCGGCGTGCGTCCGGCGCCCGTCCGGGCGTCCCCTGAACGGTCCCGCTGCGGAAGCGGAGCCACCGGATCCCGGGTCACGATCGCGTCCATGCGCCGATTTCAGCGTTCCGCCCCCGACGGCGGCCGGCCGCGCGGCCACCACGCCGGGTGCCGCCTCCGCCGCGACGGCTGCCTGGTCCTCTGCGCGCTCGCCGTCACGGTGTCGCCGGTGCTCGCCTCCCGGCCGCCCGACTCCTACGCGGCCCCGGGCCGGCTCGCCCGCGTCACCTCCGAGGTGTACCGGCTGGCCCGTGAGGAGACCCTGGCCAAGGAGCGCTACGCCCGCGCGGTACCGGCCGCGCGGGAGCGGCGCCGGGAGGCGGACCGGCTGGCGGAGCGGCTGAGCGGCCTGCGCTTCGTCTCCGGCGTGCTGCGTGAGGACGCCGGGGCCGCCGCGCGGGCGCAGTACCGGACGGGCGGCTTCACCGCCCGGGAGAGCACCGGGCTGCTGGACGACCCGCTGGAGCTGCTGTCCGTCCAGGAGGACGACACCGGACGGCGGGAATGGCTCGCCCGGCGCGTCAGCGAGACGGACGACCGGAGCCGCGCCCTCGCCGACGAGGCGCGGGCGGCGGCGCTCTCCTGGCGGGCGCTGGACCGGGACGCCGCCTCCTCGCGCACCTCCCTGGATGCCGTGGGGAACCGGCTCGCCGAGGCCCGCGGCCGGCTCGACGCGCTGGCCGCCGCCGACGTCGCCGAAGGCCGCTGCCGGATCGCCGACCGCGACGCGCTCGACCCCGACGCCGGGGACCGGCCGGACGGCGAACCGTCTCGCCGCGCCTGGACCCGCCCGGTGCTCGGCTACCGGCTCTCGGCCGGCTTCGGCGGCTCCGGCGCGAACTGGTCCGGCACGCACACCGGCCAGGACTTCGCCGTGCCCACCGGCACTCCCGTGCGCTCGGTCGGGCCCGGGACGGTGGTGGCGGCCGGGTGCGGCGGTCCCTTCGGCATCAGCATGGTCATCCGGCATCCGGGGGGCTGGTACTCGCAGTACGCGCACCTGGCGGCGCCGTTCGTGGGGCCGGGGCGGGTGGTCCGGCCCGGTGAGTGGATCGGGTTGTCGGGGACGACGGGGAATTCGACGGGTCCCCACTTGCACTTCGAGGTGCGGACGTCGCCGGAGTTCGGGTCGGCGGTGGATCCGGTGGAGTGGTTGCGGCGGCGGGGGGTGGGGGTGTGAGGGTGCCCCGGTCCCGCCCCTTCGCCGATTCCTGGGGCTGCGCCCCAGACCCCTTATCGCGGCTCCGCCGCTCGTCCTCAAACGCCGGACGGGCTGAATCAGCCGGTCCGGCGTTTGAGGACAACCGCGCGCAGCGCGGTTTCGGGGGTGCGGGGGCCCGCCCCCGCAAGAAACGGTGAAAGGGCGGGACCGGGGCACTCCTCACACACAAGCGTGCAGAATCTGCTCGATCACCGCCGCGACCCCGTCCTCGTTATTGGCCGCAGTGCGGTGAGTGGTAGCGGCCAAGACCTCGGGATGGGCGTTGGCCATGGCATAGGACGTGCCGGCCCACCCCAGCATCTCCAGATCGTTCGGCATGTCACCGAAGGCGACCACCTCCTCCGGCACGATCCCGTGCGCGGCGCAGTACCCGGCGAGGGTACTGGCCTTGCTGACGCCAAGCCCGCTGATCTCCAGCAGCGGGGTAGGGCTGGAGCGCGTGATCGAACCGTGCTCGCCCGCCGCGGTGCGGGCCAGGGAGAGGAACGCGTCGGGGGCGAGCTCCGGATGGTGGGCGAGCAGCTTCAGGATGGGGCCGCGGGAGGCGCCGCCCTCCCCGTCGGCACCGCCCTCCGCCAGGAACTCCTCGGCGGGCGCGACGACCGCGCACGGATCGAGCTGGAACGGCGGATACTCCGGCTCGTACTGGAAGCCCGTGGTCCGCTCGGCGGCGAACGAAGTGCCCGGGACTGCGGCGCGCAGCAACGTCACGATGGCCCGGGCGTCCGCCGGCTCCAGGGGCCTGACCTCGACGAACCGGCCGCCGTCCCGGAGGTCGACGACGGCGGCGCCGTTCGCGCAGATCGCCAGCCCGTGCCCGTGCACATGGTCGCTCGCGACGTCCATCCAGCGTGCCGGGCGCCCGGTGACGAAGAAGACCTCGATCCCGGCCGCCTCGGCGGCGGCCAGCGCGGCCACGGTCCGGTCGGACACCGTCTTGTCGTCGTGCAGCAGGGTGCCGTCGAGGTCGGTGGCGATCAGCCGGGGTATCGGGGCGGTCCGGCCGGCGGCCGGGGTCTCGGGCTGCTCGGTAGCTGAAGTCACGGTTCCCATTGTCGGATACCGGACGCTCCCGGGCGCACGGGTGCGCGCGGCGGCGCGCTTTTGAGCCAGGGCTCCGAAGAAGGACGGCCCCCGGCCCGCCCACCGTCCCGACGTAGGCTCGCTCCATGAGCCTGCGCCTGAGCACCGTGATCCTTCCTGTCGACCCCTGGCACAAGGGAGGCCGCGCCACGTGGCAGCGAGCCGAGGAACTCGGCTTCCACGCGGCGTACACCTACGACCACCTCTCCTGGCGCACCTTCCGCGACGGCCCCTGGTTCGGCGCCCTGCCCACCCTCACCGCCGCCGCCACGGCGACCGAGCGGCTCCGCCTGGGCACCCTCGTGACGTCGCCGAACTTCCGCCACCCGGTGACGCTCGCCAAGGAACTGATCTCGCTCGACGACGTCTCCGGCGGCCGGATCACCCTCGGGATCGGCGCGGGCGGCAACGGCTTCGACGCGACCGCGCTCGGGCAGGAGGCGTGGACGCCGAAGGAGCGCGCGAACCGGTTCGCCGAGTTCGTGGCGCTGCTCGACCGGCTGCTCACCGAGGACGCCGTCACGGCCGAGGGCGACTTCTACTCGGCCGTCGAGGCCCGGAACATACCCGGCTGCGCCCAGTCCCCCCGGCTGCCCTTCGCCGTCGCCGCGACCGGCCCGCGCGGGCTGCGGCTCGCGGCGCGGTACGGGCAGGCGTGGGTGACCACGGGCGACCCGAAGCTGTACGAGACGGGTACGCCCGCCGAGTCGAACGAGGCGCTGCGCGGGCAGGTCGCGAAGCTCGGCGCGGCCTGCGAGGAGATCGGCCGGGACATCGACGCCCTGGACAAGATCCTCCTCACCGGCTTCACCCCGGACCGCTCAGCGATGCTCGACTCGGTCGACGCGTTCGTGGACTTCGCCGGCCGCCAGCAGGAGATCGGCTTCACCGAGATCGTGCTCCACTCGCCGATCCCCGACACCGTCTTCGCCGCCGACCAGGCCGTCTTCGAGCGCATCGCGACCGAGGGGCTTTCGCAGCTCCGCTGAGCGCCGGGCGGAGGCCGGGGTGCGCGTGCCGGCAGTGCGCTCGCCGGCGTGACCGACACCACGCGCACTGCGGCGACGCTGCCGGCCGGGCAGGCCACCGAGCCGCGGAAGCCCACCGACGCCGCCCCCGGCCACGTCGCCGAGGCGGTGGCCCGCCGGCTGCGGCACCGGCTCCTCGGCGCCGACCTCCTGCGCCACCAGGAGGAACACGGTGCCTTTACCGAGCACGGTGCCTTCACCGAGAAGGAACTGGCGGAGGCCCGCTCCCGCATCTCCCGGCCGGCGGGCGGTGTGTGAGGGAGGCCCCCGCCGCTACTCCCCGTAGCCGGGCGGCGGGAGCGGGGAGGGGCGAGGGAGAATCGTGGCAGGGGGGTTTCCCGGATGGCGCCGGAGGGTGGCGCCACGAGGCCGGCGGGAGGCCGCTGTGCGAGAGAGCGCCCGGTCCACGCGATTCGCCCCCGACCGCGGGCTGACCACGCGCATGGTGGGCACGATGTTCCTCATCGGCCTGCTGTACGTGGTGTTCGTCGGCGTGCTGGTCGTGCTGCTGCGCGGGGCGTGGCCGATCGTGCTGATCCTGGCCGGCGGGCTGTTCGTCGCGCAGTTCTGGTTCAGCGACCGCATCGCGGAGTTCGGCATGGGGGCGCGCGAGGTGACCCCGCGCGAGGCCCCGGAGCTGCACGGCGCCGTCGACCGGCTGTGCGCCCTCGCGGACATGCCCAAGCCCCGCGTGGCCGTCGCCGACACCGACGTCCCGAACGCCTTCGCGACCGGGCGGAACCGGAACAACGCCCTGGTCTGCGCCACGACCGGACTGCTGCGCCGCCTGGAGCCCGAGGAGCTGGAGGGCGTGCTGGCGCACGAGCTGAGCCATGTGGCGCACCGGGACGTCGCCGTGATGACCATCGCCTCCTTCCTGGGCGTCCTCGCCGGCCTGATCACCCGGATCGGGCTGTGGGGCGGGCTGCGCAGGGTGGGCGGCCGGGACACCAACACGGCGCTGCTGATGGTGGTCGTCCCGCTGGTCAGCGCCGTCGTGTACGCGGTGAGCTTCCTGCTCACGCGCATGCTGTCGCGCTACCGGGAGCTGTCCGCCGACCGGGCCGCCGCCCTGCTGACCGGCCGGCCGTCGGCCCTCGCGTCCGCCCTCACCAAGGTGACCGGGCAGCTCGCCCGCATCCCCACCCGCGACCTGCGGCAGGCCGAGCCGTTCAACGCCTTCTGGTTCGCGCCGGCCCTCTCCCGGGAGACCCTCAGCGGCCTGCTCTCCTCCCATCCCCCGCTGGAACGGCGGCTGGACCAGCTCGGCAGGATCGCGGCGGGCCTCGGACGGGCGGGGTGACGGCGACCGATGGGCTTCCTGGACGTGATCCTCGGGCGGACCAAGCCCGTCCGCCCCGACCTCGACCGTCTCTTCGCCCTCCCGTCCGCCGCCCTCACCCTCCGGGCCGGCGCCGGGCTGGAGCCGACCGGACGCGGCTCGGTCTGCTTCGCCAGCGTGGAGGGCGGGGCCTTCGACGCACTGCGCGAGGACGTCCGCCGGCTGCTCGACGCGGACACCGCGCGCGGCGGCACGCCCGTCGCGTTCCGGCGCGACCCCTACGGGTACACCTGGCTGCTCGCCCAGCGGCCACCCGACGACGTCCCGGCCCTGGTCAACGACCTGCACGCGGTCAACACCCTGCTCCAGGAAGGCGGGTTCGGCCCGCAGCTGCTGTGCTCGCTGCTCGGCTTCCAGAACGGCCGCGACGGACGCGGGCGGGCGCTCGCCCTCGTCTACCTCTACAAGCGCGGCACCTTCTACCCCTTCGCGCCCGTCGAGGGAGCCCGGGAACGGCGCGATAGCGAACTGGAGCTCCAAGCCCGCGCGTTGCTCGCCGACGACCTACGGATCGAGGACGACCTGAGCCGCTGGTTCCCCGTGTGGGGCGCCCCCGGACTCTGAGGCGGGCCGCGTCCCGCCCTCCCGGTGCCGCGCCGCCAGCCCGTCCATGACCCGCGCCCGCACCTCCCGCTCCGTCGCCGCGGCCACGAACGCCCCCACCCCGTCCGGCCCGGCCAGCTCCCGCACCGCGGCCACCGTGGCGGCGGGCAGCTCGACCGGCACCCGGGCGCCGTCCGGCGCCGCGGGGGGCGTCCCGTCCGCGACCCGCCCGAGGTGCCGGCGCAGGTTCCGCACCGCCAGCAGCCGCATGGCGCGCGCGAGTTCGGCGTCCACGGTCTGCTGGGCGAGTGGCCGCAGCCGGCGGACGAGGGCGGCGGCCCGGTCCGCCTCCTCCTCGGTCGGCGGGTGGTCGAGGTAGGGCCGGAAGACGTGCTCGTCGGTGAAGTCGAGGAAGCGGCCGGCGAGGTGCTCGACCTGGGCGCGCACCTCGCGCAGGTGGGTGAGGATGGCCCCCAACGGTACGCCAGAGGCGTGCAGTTCGGCGGCGACGGCCAGTTCCTGCGGGCTGGGCACCAGGAAGGTGTCCGGGGCGCCCGGGACCGGTTCGAGGACGCCCAGCTCCACGGCCTCCTCGACGGCGGTGTCGTCCGGGGCGCCCCCGAAGCGTTCGACCAGGTCGGCGCGGGTGACGCGGGCGGTCCGCTCGTCGGACCACGGTCCGTCCACCTCGGCGACGAGCCCGAGGACCCCGCCGAGCCCCCGGCCGGCGTCCCACGCGTCGAGCAGCTCCTTGATGCTGGCGAGCGTGTAGCCGCGGTCGAGCAGGTCGCCGATCCGCCGCAGCCGGTCCAGGTGCGCGTCGCCGTACACGTTCGCCCGGCCGCGCCGCTCGGGCTTGGGGAGGAGGCCCCGGTCCTGGTAGGCGCGGATCGTGCGGACCGTGGCGCCGCTCAGGTGTGCCAGGTCCTCGATCCGGTACGCCGGCTCCTGGATCCGGTACGCCGGACGTTCGTTCACGCGGTACTCCTCACCGACACCACCCGTCACCTTACGACGCGACCGCCCCGCCCGGCTTCCGCCCCCGGCCGGCGGCGGGCGACGCCGCCAGGTAGGCCACGGCCCTGCTCAACGACCCTTCCTGGGAGGGGTGGTACGAGCGCCGGAGGTAGCGCGGGATGGCCGCGCCCAGCTCGCGCCAGGTGGGGAGCAGCCCCCTGTCGACGGCGCGGTTGTGGTGCCGCAGCGTGTAGCGCAGCCGCTTGGCGAGCCGGGGGTCGTGCCGGATCAGGTAGGCGGCGCCGCGGCCCCACAGGTACGTCAGGACGGGTGCGGTGATCGCCATGCCGAGGACGCGCCGGGCGTAGCGGCCGGGTTCGTCGCCGCCGCAGTGCTGGTACATGTCGAAGGCGACGGACCGGTGTTCGACCTCCTCGGCGCCGTGCCAGCGCAGCAGGTCGAGCATCACCGGGTCGGGCCCCGCGGCGTCGAGGGCGTCGGCCCGCAGCACCCAGTCGCCGAGGACGGCGGTGAACTGCTCCACCGCCGCGATCACCGACAGCCGGAACCGCAGCCACTCCCGCTCGGAGAGCGGCAGCCCGAACGGCGGCCGCTCGCCGAGCAGCACGTCGAAGAGGAAGTCGACCTGTCTGGTGTACGGGCCGGTGTCCAGCTTCTGGTGGGCCAGGTGGTCGAGGACGTAGGAGTGCTGGACGCTGTGGGTGGCCTCCTGGCCCATGAACCCCTTGACGTCCTTCAGCAGTTCGGGGTCCCGGACGAGCGGCAGGGCCTCCTTGAACACCTTGACGAACCACCGCTCCCCGGCGGGCAGCAGCAGGTGCAGGACGTTGATGACGTGGGTGGCCGTCGGCTCGTCGGGGATCCAGTGCAGCGGCGTCTCCCGCCAGTCGAAGGAGACGCGCCGGGGGGTGATGGGGTGGTGGTCGGTGGTCATGCGGGGGTCCTCCTCCGAGGGCTTCAAGGGGCGGGTCAGAGCCGCGGCTCGGCGCGCGCGACGGCCCGTCGCAGCCGGGGCGCGAAACGGGCGAGGAGGCGGAGGCCGTGTGCCTCGGGGGTGACGGGGACGACGGGCAGGTCGTCGTGGACGGCCCGCAGGATCGCGTCGGCGACCCGCTCCGGCGGGTAGTTCCGCCGCCCGTACAGCCGCGTGGTCCTCTCCCGCAGCCGCCGCTGCTCCTCCTCCGGGACGCCGGTGAAGAGGGTGGCGGAGGTGATGCCCGTGGCGACGATGCCGGGGCAGACGGCCGTGACGCCGATGTCCCGGTCGCCGAGCTCGGCGCGCAGGCACTCGGAGAGCATCAGGACGGCGGCCTTGGAGGTGCTGTAGGCGGACATCGTCCGGGAGGGCTGGAAGGCGGCGGCGGACGCGGTGTTGACGATGTGGCCGCCCTCGCCGCGCTCGGCCATCTGCCGGCCGAAGACGCGGCAGCCGTGCAGCACGCCCCACAGGTTGACGTCGAGGACCTTCCGCCAGGTCTCCGGCGGGGTGTCGAGGAAGGCCCCCGCCACGCCGATCCCCGCGTTGTTGACCAGCACGTCGACGACCCCGTGGGCCTCGGCGGTACGGGCGGCCAGCTTCTCCATCGCCGCCTCGTCGGACACGTCGACGCACTCGGCCCACGCCTCGGGCGCGCCGAGGAGCCGGGCGAGGTCGGCGGTGCGTGCCGCGCCCTCCGCGTCCCGGTCGACGGCGACGATCCGGGCGCCCGCCTCGGCGAAGGCGAAGGCGGTGGCCCGGCCGATGCCGCTCGCGGCGCCCGTCACCAGGACGAGCCGGCCGGCGAAGCGCCGCGCGTACCGCTCGTACCGCTCCGCGCGGGCCTTCCCTCCGGTGGGGAGGGTCCGCCGCGCCGGGGCGGGCGCCGGCCCGTCCGCCTGCCGGTCGACGAACTCGGCGATCCAGTCCGCCAGTTGCCCGGGACGGGTGCGCGGCACCCAGTGGCCCGCGCGGACGGTGCGCCGCACCAGGCCGGGGGCCCAGCGCTCCAGGTCGTCGTAGAGCCGCGCGGAGAGGAACGCGTCGCCGGTCGGCGTGATCAGCTGCACCGGGGCGTGTGCGTACGCGTCGGGGCGCGGGCGGCGCGTCCGCTCGCGGACGTTGTCGCGGTACAGCCAGGCGCCGTGCGCGGCGTCGGACGGCAGGGACGCGGTGGGGTACGGCCCCTTCGGCACCTTCTCGGACCGCTCCAGCAGGTCCGGCCACCGCTTCCCGAGCGGCCCGCGCCAGGCGGCTTCCGGCAGGACGGGCGTGTGCAGCGCGTACACGTACCAGGACCGGGCGCCCTGCCCGAGCAGCTGGGCGGCGCGGCGCGGGGTGGGCCGGACGGCCCGCTCCTTGATCCAGTGACCGAAGTGGTCGAGCGAGGGTCCCGAGACGGATGTGAAGGAGGCGATACGGCCCTCGGTGCGGCGGACGGTGGTGAACTCCCAGCCCTGCACGGATCCCCAGTCGTGTCCGACCAGGTGGACGGGGGCGTCGGGGCTGACGGCGTCCGCGACGGCGAGGAAGTCGTCGGTGAGCTTCTCCAGCGTGAAGCCACCGCGCAGCGGGCTGGGCGCCGTCGACCGGCCGCAGCCGCGCACGTCGTAGAGCACCACGTGGAAACGTTCCTGCAAGCGCTGGGCGACCGGCGCCCAGACCTCCTTGCTGTCGGGGTAGCCGTGCAGGAGGACGACGGTGGGGTCGGCGGGGTCGCCCAGTTCGGCGACGCACAGCTCGACCCTGTCCGGCCCGTCTGCCCTGTCCGACCCGTCTGCCCTGTCCGGCCCGTCTGCCCTGTCCGGCCCTCCCGACCGCACCCAGCGCTCGCGCGCCCCGTCGAGCTCCGTGCCGAAGGCGTTCATCGTCCGGTTCCCTTCTGTCCGTCCTGTCCCACCGGGTGCCGTCCCTGTCCCACCGGGTGCCGCCGCCGTACGTGTGGAAGGTCGTCGTCCAGCCAGAACGCGCTCTCCTCCGGGTCCCGCGAGTCCGTGACCACCAGCAGCTCCTCGAACTTCACTCCCGTCCCGCGGAAGCCGAGGTGCGGCTCGACCGCCCACAGCCCGGGGGCGGGCGGATGGTCGGAGAAGCGGTACGGGCTCCACAGCGGCGACCAGCCCTCCCGGTGGCCGTGCAGCGCGTCGGAGGCGAGCCCCTTCAGGGCCTGGGTGCCGAAGCCGAGGATCCGGGGCGAGCGGCGCCGGTCCCGGACCCGGCCGACCTTGTGGGCGATCACCCCGAAGGGGTAGGCGCGGTGCCGGTTGGCGTAGCCCTGGCGCATCATGAGCCGGTCGACGTCCTCGTAGACCGTGCGCAGCGGGCGGCGCTCGCGGACGCCGCGCAGGATGAGGTCGCGGTGGTCCAGGAGGTCGTCGAGCATCCGGGTGTGCAGCGGGTCAGGGCCGAGGCAGCCGGAGTAGCCGACGTCGGCGGTGAAGCCGCGGTACACCGGCGCCAGGTCCAGGACGAACGGCATCCCGGGCTCCAGCCGCCGCCCCGACGGGAAGAACTGCGTGGGCACCCGGAAGCCCGTGAAGGCCGTGCGGTCGCCGAACCAGGCGAAGGGCAGATGGAACCAGTCGCTCACCCCGCGTCTCCGCAGCCACTCCCGTTGCATCCGGGCGGCGTCGCGCTCGGTCGTCCCCGGGGTGAGCCGGCCGGCGACGGCCTCGGCGCAGGCGTAGGCGAGCCGCTGCACCTCCCGGAAACCGGCCAGGTCCTGCGTGACGTGCGGTGACGCGAGGGTCCTCATGGCGCAACCGTCCCTGCCGGTGCGGAAGTTGACACCGATGAATGTGACAATGTTCGGCGGCGGCGTCAAGGGGTCGGGCTCAAGGCGGGCGAAAGGTGGAGGCAAGGCGGGCGCGAGGCGGGCACTACGTGTCCCCGACGTCCGGTTCGGTACTTTCGGCCCACCCCCTACGGGGTGGTCAGACCCGAGAAGTAGACGGAAGCCGTCATCGAGTCTGACGCCCGGCACGGCCCGCGCCACTACCGTCGATGACGTGACAGTGATCGCCACCGAAAACCTCGGCAAGCGGTACCCCAAGGTGACCGCGCTCGACCGGCTCTCCGTCGACATCGCTCCGGGAGTGACCGGCCTGGTGGGTGCCAACGGGGCCGGCAAGTCGACGCTGATCAAGATCCTGCTGGGGCTCTCCCCGGCCACCGAGGGCCGCGCCCGGGTGCTCGGCCTGGACGTGGCCACCGAGGGCGCGGCCATCCGGGAGCGGGTCGGCTACATGCCGGAGCACGACTGCCTGCCGCCCGACGTCTCGGCCACCGAGTTCGTCGTGCACATGGCACGGATGTCCGGGCTGCCGCTGTCCGCCGCGCGCGAGCGCACCGCGGACACCCTGCGGCACGTGGGCCTCTACGAGGAGCGCTACCGCCCGATGGGCGGCTACTCCACGGGTATGAAGCAGCGGGTGAAGCTCGCCCAGGCGCTGGTCCACGACCCGCGTCTGGTGCTGCTCGACGAGCCGACGAACGGCCTCGACCCCGTCGGCCGCGACGAGATGCTCGCCCTGATCCGCCGGGTGCACACCGACTTCGGCATCTCGGTGCTGGTCACCTCCCACCTGCTCGGCGAACTGGAGCGCACCTGCGACCACGTCGTCGTCATCGACGGCGGCCGGCTGCTGCGCTCCTCCGCCACCAGCGACTTCACCCAGGCCACCGGCTCCCTCGCGGTCGAGGTCACGGACACCGACGCCCACCCGGACGGGACCGCCGCCCTCGGCGCGGCCCTGACGGCCGCCGGGCTCGCGGTCCGGGCGGCCGGCGGCGCGGGCGGGGCCGCGTCGGCAGGTGGGGAGGCGGTGACCGGCGGCGGGCACGTCCTGCTCGTCGACCTCGCCGGCGACGAGACGTACGACGTCGTGCGCGACGCCGTGGCCGGCCTCGGCCTCGGCCTGGTGCGGATGGAGCAGCGCCGGCACCGCATCGCCGAGGTGTTCCGGACCGGCGCCGACAGCACCGGCGCCGACAGCAGCGTGAACCACGGAAGCGCGCAGGAACGGGGTACCACCCATGCCGCCTGAGACCACGGCCGCGTCCGCCCAGGACGTGATCCACAACATCGGCTACCGGCCGTACACCGGCCCCCGCCTGGGCCGCGGCTACGCCCGCCGCGCGCTCTGGTCGCAGAGCCTGCGCGGCGCGTACGGCCTGGGCCGCTCGGCCAAGTCCAAGGTGCTGCCGATGACGCTGCTCGCGGTGATGTGCGCGCCGGCGGCGATCATCGTCGCGGTCGCCATCACCACGAAGATGAACGACCTGCCCGTGGAGTACACGCGGTACGCAATCCTGCTCCAGGCCGTCATCGGCCTCTACCTCGCCTCCCAGGCGCCGCAGGCGGTCTCCCGGGACCTGCGCTTCCGGACGATCCCGCTCTACTTCTCCCGCCCGATCGAGCGCGTGGACTACGTGCTGGCCAAGTACGCCGCGCTCGCCTCCGCGCTGTTCCTGCTCACCGCGGCGCCCCTGCTCATCCTCTACGTGGGCGCCCTGCTCGCGAAGCTCGGCTTCGCCGCCCAGACGAAAGCCTTCGCCCAAGGACTGGTCTCCGTGGCCCTGCTCTCCCTCCTCTTCGCCGGCCTCGGCCTGGTCGTCGCGGCCCTCACGCCGCGCCGCGGCTTCGGCGTCGCCGCCGTGATCGCCGTCCTGACCATCTCGTTCGGCGCCGTGAGCACCGTCCAGGGCATCGCCTACGCCCGGGACAACACCGACGTCATCGGCTGGCTGGGCCTGTTCTCGCCGATCACCCTGGTCGACGGTGTGCAGACGGCGTTCCTCGACGCGACCTCCAGCTTCCCGGGCGGCAACGGACCGGGCACCGGCGCGGGCCTCGTCTACCTCCTCGTCGTCCTGGCGCTGATCGCCGGCTCGTACGCCCTCCTGATGCGCCGCTACCGGAAGGCGGGCCTGTGACCGCCCACCCGTCGCCCGACCACCACCCCTCAAGGAATGGGCCGCGCCCATGAGCTCTGTCCGGATCGACAACGTCTCCCGCTGGTTCGGCAACGTCGTCGCCGTCAACGACGTCACCATGACCATCGGCCCCGGCGTCACCGGCCTGCTGGGCCCCAACGGAGCCGGCAAGTCCACGCTCATCAACATGATGGGCGGCTTCCTCGCCCCCTCCACCGGCACGGTCACCCTCGACGGGACGGTTATCTGGGGCAACGAGGAGATCTACCGGCACATCGGCGTCGTCCCCGAGCGCGAGGCGATGTACGACTTCCTCACCGGTCTCGAATTCGTCCGCGCCAACGCCGAGCTGCACGGGCTGCCCGACGCGGCGGCCCGCCGGGCGCTGGCCACGGTCGAGATGGAGTACGCCCAGGACCGGAAGATCTCCACGTACAGCAAGGGCATGCGGCAGCGCGTCAAGATGGCGTCCGCGCTGGTCCACGACCCGTCCGTGCTGCTGCTCGACGAGCCGTTCAACGGCATGGACCCCCGCCAGCGCATGCAACTCATGGACCTGCTGCGGCGGATGGGGGCCGAGGGGCGGTCGGTGCTGTTCTCCTCGCACATCCTGGAGGAGGTCGAGCAGCTCGCGGCGCACATCGAGGTCGTGGTGGCCGGACGGCACGCCGCGTCCGGCGACTTCCGCAAGATCCGCCGGCTGATGACCAACCGGCCGCACCGCTACCTGGTCCGCTCCAGCGACGACCGCGCCCTGGCCGCCGCGCTCATCGCCGACCCGTCGACGTCCGGCATCGAGGTGGACGTCCAGGAAGGCGCGCTGCGCGTCCAGGCCGTGGACTTCGGCCGGTTCACCACCCTGCTCCCGGCCGTGGCCCGCGCGCACGGCATCCGCCTCCTCACGGTCTCGCCCTCCGACGAGTCCCTGGAATCGGTCTTCTCCTACCTCGTCGCGGCCTGACACCTGAAAGGAGGCGCCGAACCCATGCACCACCGCATCTACCACCCGACCGTCGCCCGGCTCACCTACCGGGGACTCCTCGGCCGCCGCAGGGCCGCCGTCCTCTTCACCCTCCCCGCCCTGCTGCTGGTCATCGCGGCGGCGGTCCGCCTGCTCACCGGCGCCGACGACGACACGGCGACCAAGGTCCTGGGCGGCTTCGCGCTGGCCACCATGGTCCCGCTGATCGGCGTCATCGCCGGCACGGGCGCGATCGGCCCGGAGATCGACGACGGGTCGGTCGTCTACCTCCTCGCCAAGCCGGTCAAACGGCCGACGATCATCCTCACCAAGCTCCTCGTCGCGACCGGCGTCACCGCCGTCTTCTCGGCGGTGCCGACCCTGATCGCCGGCCTCATCCTGAACGGCAACAGCCAACGGATCGCCGTCGCTTACACGATCGCCGCGGCCGTCGCCTCCGTGGCGTACAGCGCCCTCTTCCTCCTGCTGGGCACGGTCACCCGGCACGCGGTGGTCGCGGGCCTGGTGTACGCCCTGATCTGGGAGTCGCTGTTCGGCAGCCTGGTGCCGGGCGCCCGGACGCTGAGTGTGCAGCAGTGGGCTTTGTCGTTGGCGGAGCGCATCGCCGCACCGGGCGCGGTCTCCTCCGACGTGGGCCTCCCGGTGGCGGTGGTGCTGCTCGCCGGGGTGACGGTGGCCGCCACCTGGTACGCGGGCGAGAAGCTGCGCAAGCTGACGCTGGCGGGGGAGGAGTGAGCCCCTGTCCCCCCCTCTGGGGGAGGGACAGGGGCTCCCTCACACGTACGGCGCCAACGCCCGTACGACCGCCACCTGCTCCTCCTCCAGCCGCGATCCACCGTCCTCAACCGTCCACAGCGAATTCTGCAAGGCCCGAGCCACCGTCCACCGAGCCGCCCGCCCCCGCTCCAGACTCAGCACATCGGTCATCAGATCGAACCGCCGCCGCACGGCCCGCTCCACGTCTCCGGTGGCGACGAGATCGTCCCACCGGTTGTCGAACGCGGGCATCAAATCAAAGGCGGGGTCCCCGACCAGGGGCACAGGGTCGATGGCCACCCAGGGCCCACGACCGGGAAGAGCGTCCGGCAACGGCGCCAGCACGTTCTCGTAATGCAGATCCCAGTGCAGCAGTCGATCTCCGGGCTCCCCGGCGACCTCCCGTACGACCTCGGCCCAGCCGGCGAGCAGACGCCGCTCCTCCGCGTCGACCAGACTCTCCAGGGCCTCAGGCACAGCGTCGAGCATCTCCCGCACCACATCCCCCAGATGCCGCAACCCGCCCGGCACGGAAGCGGTATGCAACTGCGCCAGCAGCCCGGTGAGGGCCAGCAGAGCGGCCTCCGCGTCCGGCACGTCGTCCAACGACCGCGCCGCGTCGAGCCGTTCGAGCAGCAGCGTGCCCGTGGCGGGATCGTCTTCGAGGAGCCGGACCGCCCCCCGCCCACCCCAGGCGCGCAGCGCCACCGGCTCGCCGGCCCGTTCCTCGTCCACCGGCTGGAGCTTCAGGGCCGCCGGGGTGCCGTCCTCGCGCAGCACGGGCAGGACGAGTGCCACGTAGCCGTGGGCCGGTTCCCCGTCGGGCCGCAGGTTCCAGCGGTCCAGGAAGCCGGCCGCGAGGGCGGGCAGCCCCGCGATCCACGCGGCGGCGTGCTCCGGGTTGTGCTCGTCGTGGTTCTCGGCGAGCTTCAGGGGGACGACGATCGTGGGCACGGTGGCGCGCTCCTCACAAGGAAGACGGGGTCTCACCCACCCCCAACGTCTCAGATCTTCCGATCGCGCCCGGCCCCGAGTCCCAGGAACAGGAGGGCCACACAAGCGGCGAGCAGCACACCGATCGGCAAGTCCCAGCCGCCGGTCGCCTGGTGGACCGCGCCGACGGCGAACGGGCCTACGGAGGCGAGCAGGTAACCCCAGGTCTGCGCCATGCCGGAGAGCCGGGCCGCGGTGTGCGCGTCACGGCTGCGCAGCACCATCAGCGTCAGCGCGAGCCCCAGCGTGCCGCCCTGGGCGACGCCCATCATGGTCGCCCACACCCACGCGCCCGCGACGGGCGCGAGCAGCAGGCCGGTGATGCCGCCGGCCATCAGCAGGACGACGCCGACGGCCAGCATCCGCTGGTCGCGCAGCCGCCCGGCGAGGACGGGAACGACGAACGAACCGGCCATCTGCACCAGCGTGTAGAAGGCGTAGACGAGGCCCGCCTCGCCCTTGGCCATGCCGTGGTCGGTGAAGACGGTCGGCATCCAGGCGATGCACACGTACGCGACCAGCGACTGGGTGCCCATGAGCAGGGTGACCTGCCAGGCGAGCCCCGAGCGCAGCAGGTTCGAGCCGTCGCCCGCGGCGGCGGTCCCGCCGGGCGCGGGGGCGGTGACGTGGTGGCCGCCGCGCCGGGCGATCAGCGCCTGCGGGATCCAGACCACGAAGGCGACGGCGGCGAGCAGCGCCCAGGAGGCGAGCGAACCGCGCCAGCCGCCGAGGGTGTTCTCCAGCGGGACCGCGCAGGCGGCCGAGACGGTGGCGCCGAGGATCATCGCCGTCGAGTAGAGGGCGGTCATGCTCGCGGCCCGGTCCGGGAAGTCCCGCTTGATCAGGCCGGGCATCAGGACGTTGAGGAAGGCGATCGCCGTGCCGACCAGCGCGCCACCCACGAACAGCGCGACCACCGGCGGCGCCACGCGCACCAGGATGCCGCCGCAGAGCAGGACGAGCGCGGCGCACAGCACCGGCTCGGTGCCGAACCGCCGGGCCAGCTTCGGCGCGGCGATCGAACCGAGGCCCATGAAGACCAGCGGAATGGTCGTGACCAGACTGCTCGCGGTCGCGTTCAGCCCGAAGTGGTCATTGATCTCGCCGACGAGCGGGGAGACGCCGGCGAGGGCGGCCCGCATGTTGAGGGAGGCCAGGACGATGCCCGCGAGCACCAGCGCGGGATGGGCCCGCAGAGTGCGGACGGCGGTGGGGGCGGGGGCCGCCGAGGAGGGCTCCTCGGCGGCTATGAGGGGTGTCTGGGGCCTCGATTCGGACATGTGTCTGCCTTTCGGGTGAAGCTCGGGGGTGGCGGCCGCGACGGGGTAGCGGGCGCGACGGGGCGGTGGCCGCGACGGGGCGGTGGGCGCGGCCGGCGCCGTCACGGCCGCCGGTCGGCCAGCAGCGCCTCGACCGCCTGCTTGGGGCGTTCGAGGAGGGCCCGCGTGGCGCGGTCGGCCGCGTCGGGGTCGCCGGAGGCGATGGCCTCCATGACGGCGTGGTGGTCGCCGTGGACGATGCGCGGCATGTCCCGGTCGTCGAGCGCCAGGAGCAGCGCCTCGCGCACGGAACTGCTGAACCAGGTGTACGTCGCGGTCAGCGCGGTGTTGTGCGCCGCCTCCACGACGGCCTTGTGGAACTCGATGTCGTGGTGCGCGTACAGCTCCACGCTGCCCGCGTCCGGCCGGCCGTGCGCGTCCTCCAGCGCCGCCTGCGCGTCCAGCGCGGCCCGCATCCGGTCCAGGTCCGCCTGCTCGTGCCGGACGGCGGCCAGCCGGGCGGCCTCCGCCTCCAGCGCGATCCGCAGCTCCAGGACGTCCCGGACGCCGGCGCGCTGCACCCCGCGCATGATCTCCGCCGGGTCGGCGGTCGACACCACGAACGTGCCCTCGCCCTGCCGGGAGCGCAGCATCCCCGCGTGCACCAGGACCCGGACGGCCTCCCGGACGGTGTTCCGCCCCACCTGGAGCTGCTCGGCGAGCGCGTGCTCGGTGGGAATCCGCTCCCCGACCGGCCACTCACCGGCCGCCACCTGGGCGCGGAGCTGCTCCACGACGGTGTCGACGAGGGACTGGCGTCCTGCTGCTCGTAGTGCCACGGTCGCCTCCGGCTGCGGTTCGTACGATTCACCGGGTTTCCCGGTTGCCCAGTCATCCTACAACTGCTTCCCTCCCGCGCCCCAAGCGCGCCTGCGGCGCGCGCCCTCAAACGCCGGGCGGGCTGAAATCAGCCCGTCCGGCGTTTGAGGACGAGCGGCGGAGCCGCGACAAGGGGGGTCTGGGGGCGCAGCCCCCAGGAAACGGCGAAGGGGCGGGGCCGGGGCACCCTCACAACCCCAGCCGAGCCAACTCCCTCCGCGACCCGATCCCCAGCTTCGGGTAGACGTTCGACAAGTGATACCCGGCCGTCCGCGGACTGATGAACAACCGAGCCCCGATATCCCGATTGCTCAACCCCTCCGCCGCCAACCGCGCCACCTGCGCCTCCTGCGGCGTGAGCCGGTCAAGCAACCCGGGCACGGCGGCCGGCGCCCCCACACTCTCCCCGGTGGCGCGCAACTCCGCACGCCCCCGCTCGGCCCAGGGCACGGCCCCCAGCCGCTCGAAGACGTCCACCGCGGCCCGCAGCAGCGGCCGAGCCTCCGCCGCCTGCCGCCGCCGACGCAGATGCTCGCCGTAGAGCAGCTCGGTCCGAGCCCGCTCGAACCCGGACCCGCCGTCCCGGTGCAGCCGCAGAGCCCGCGCGAAGTGCGAGCCGGCCTCGTCCGGGGAGGAGGCGAGCAGCGCCCGGCAACGGGCGGCCACCGCCTCCGTCCAGGGCCGCGGGTACGCCGCCGCGTGCCGCTCGTACCAGGCCAGGGCGGTCCGGCCGCCGTCCGGCCGGTCCAGCCGGGCCGCGGCCTCGACGAGGTCGGGGAGGCTGCCGATGACCCCCTGCCGGTCCTGGCCGCCGGCGACCGCGGTGAGCCGGTCGAACGCCGCCTCGGTCCGGCCGAGGCCCAGGTCGAGCAGGGCGAGGGCGCAGGCGGCGTGCACCGAGCCGGGGGCCACGCCGAGGGCGAGGGCCTCGGCGGTCAGCGTACGGACGCCGTCCTCGTCGCCCCGGACGGCGGCCAGCTGGGCGAGGACGGTGGCCAGGTGGACGCGGACCCGGGCGTGCCCGGTGTCCTCGGCGACGCGCATCCCCTCGGTGGCGGTGGCCAGTGCCTCCCGGTGCAGGCCGAGCAGCAGTTGCGTCCGCGCGAGGAGCATCTGCACCAGGGCCAGGGTGCCGATCGCGCCGCTCTCCCGGCACCGCCGCTCCAGCGCGACGGCCAGGTCCCGCGCGGCCGGCAGGTCGCCCCCGAACAGGTGCCACCAACCCAGCCGCACCTCCTCCCGCACGTCCAGGCCCGACTCGCCCTCCACCCCGAGGAGTTCGCGGACGGCATCGGCGCCGGCACCCTGGTCGCCGGGGCCGCACCGGTGCTGGCCGGCGGCGAGCCGGGCGAGGGCGGCGATCCGGCCGGCCTCGGCGAGGCCCAGCTCGGCGGCCTGCCCGGCGGTGCGGTCCAGGGCGCCCTGGTCGGCGGCGTGCCAGGCGGACTGCGCGGCCTGGAAGAGCAGCGGCCCGAGCAGCTCGGGCGCGGGCCCGACGAGGTCCGGGACGACGCCGGCGAGCAGGGCGTACGCGTCCCGGGACCGCCCCTGCTCATCGACGGCCTCGGCCCTGACCCGTACGGCGGCGGCCACCGCGGCCGGTCCGTCCGCCAGCGCGACGGCCCGCCCC
>NZ_JAIQLH010000219.1 GCF_020037025.1 Streptomyces huiliensis
GCGGCGGCGGCGCGCAGGGGCAGCACGGGGTCGTGCTCGGGCCGGGCCGTCCGGGCGAGGACCGCCTCGCCGTCCTGTTCGACGACGCCCTCGGCGAGCGGGAGCCGCTCCGGTTCGACGAAGCCGCCGCGCCCGCCGCGGCCCCCGAGCACCCGCCGGAGCCGGGGCCGGGCGGAGCGCGCCCGCAGCACCCGGCCGACCTCGCGCCAGACGACGTCGGCCGCGTACGCGACGGTGCCCGCCGCCTCGTAGACGCGGCGCAGCAGGGCGTCGGCGTCCGGGTGGCCGAGGGCGGCGGCGACCTGGTCCTGTTCCTGGAGGGTGAGGCGGTCGGCGGCGCGGCCGGTGGTGAGGTGGAGTGCGTCGCGGGTGTCGAGGAGCAGCGCGCGGGCGTGCTCCAGGCCCTCGCGGGGGGCGTCGGCGAGCCAGGAGGCGGCGACGGCGCGCAGCGCGGTGGCGTCGCGGAGGCCGCCGCGGGCTTCCTTGAGGTCGGGTTCGAGGAGGAAGCGCAGGTCGCCGTGGTGGCGGGCGCGTTCCTCGCCGAGTTCGCGGAGTTCGGGCAGCCGGGCGGGGGCGCGGTCGCGCCAGTCGGCGTAGGCGGTGGTGCGGACGGCGGTGGTGAGGCCGGGGTCGCCGGCGAGGTGGCGGGCGTCGAGCAGGCCGAGGTGGACCTTGAGGTCGTCGGCGGCGGTCCGGCGGGCGCCGGCCGGGGTACGGACGGCGTGGTCGAGGGCGAGGCCGAGGTCCCAGACCGGGTACCAGAGGCGGTCGGCGACGGCGGCGACGTGCGCGGGGTCGGCGCCGGGCGCGTGCAGCAGCAGGAGGTCGAGGTCGCTGCGGGGCGAGAGCTCGCCGCGGCCGTAGCCGCCGACGGCGACGAGGGCGACGCCGTCGGCGCGGCCGAGGAGGCCGGCGAGCCAGCCGTCGGTGAGCCGGGCGAGTTCCGTGCGCAGGGCGGGTCCGGTGCGGGCGCGGTCGTGCAGCAGGCGCAGCCGGGCCGCCGCGTAGCAGTCGGTGCCCGAGTCGGCGGATCGCAGGTGGGTTTCGGTCAACTCGGGCTCCCTAACGTACGGTTCAGAGGGCGTCGGGTCCGCGTTCGCCGGTGCGGACGCGGACGACGGTCTCGACCGGTACGACCCAGACCTTGCCGTCGCCGATCTTGCCGGTGCGTGCGGTGCGGACGATGACGTCGACGATGTCGGCGGCGTCCTGGTCCTCGACGAGGACCTCGATGCGGGACTTGGGGAGGGTGTCGATGCGGTACTCGGCTCCCCGGTAGACCTCGGTGTGGCCGCGCTGCCGGCCGTGCCCCTGGACGTCGCTGATGGTCAGCCCCTGGACGCCGAACCGCTGCAGGGCGTCCTTGATCTCGTCGACGCGGTGCGGTTTGACGACGGCGGTGACGAGCTTCATGCGTCCACCTTCTTGTTGTCCGGCTTGTTGTCCGGCTGGTCCGGCTGCTGACGGGCGTGGTCGGACCGCCCGTCCGAGGCGGGCGCCCCGTGGAGGGCCGCGGTGCCGACGGCGCCGCCCACCGCGCTGTGGTCGTACGCGGTCTCGGCGTGGAACGCCCGGTCGAGCCCGGCGACCTCGTCGTCCTCCGTGGCCCGGAAGCCGACGATACGGTCCACGAGCTTGGCGAGCAGCCAGGAGACGGCGAACGAGTACGCCATGACCGAGAACGCGCCGGCGGCCTGCCGGCCGAGCTGGGTGGCGCCGCCGACGCCGTCGACGGCGAGGACGCCGACGAGGAGGGTGCCGATGACGCCGCCGACGAGGTGGACGCCGATGACGTCGAGCGAGTCGTCGTAGCCGAGGCGGAACTTGAGGCCGACGGCCCAGGAGCAGACGGCCCCGGCGACGAGGCCGATGAGGATCGCGCCGAAGGCGTTGACGGCGGCGCCGGACGGGGTGATGGCGACGAGCCCGGCGACGGCTCCGGAGGCGGCGCCGAGGGTGGTGAAGGCGCCGTGCCGGACGCGTTCGTAGGCGAGCCAGCCGAGCATCGCCGCTCCCGTGGCCACCTGGGTGTTCAGGGCCATGGTGGCGGCGGTGCCGTTGGCGGCGAGCGCGGAGCCGGCGTTGAAGCCGAACCAGCCGAACCACAGCAGGCCCGCGCCGAGCATCACCAGCGGGAGGCTGTGGGGACGCATGGGGTCCTTGCGGAAGCCGATGCGCTTGCCGACGACGAGCAGGGCGGCGAGGGCGCCGACGCCCGCGTTGATGTGCACGGCCGTGCCGCCTGCGAAGTCGATCACCTTGAGCTTGAACAGCCAGCCGTCGGCGTGCCAGACCCAGTGGGCGACCGGGAAGTAGACGAGGCTGACCCAGAGGGTGATGAACAGGCACCAGGCGCTGAACCGCACCCGGTCGGCGAGGGCGCCGCTCATCAGGGCGGGGGTGATCACCGCGAACATCAGCTGGAAGAGGGCGAAGGCCAGGACCGGGATGCCCTCCTTGCCGCCCGTGAGGGTCTCCGGGGTGATGCCCCTGAGGCCCACGTGCCCCAGGTCGCCGAGCAGCCCCCCGCCGATGTCGTCACCGAAGGCGAGCGAGTAGCCGTAGAGCACCCACAGCACGGTGACGATGCCCAGTGAGACGAACGACATCATCAGCATGTTCAGGGCGCTCTTCACCCGGACCATGCCGCCGTAGAAGAAGGCCAGGCCGGGGGTCATCAGCATCACGAGCGCGGCGCTGATCAGTACGAACGCGGTATCCGCTCCATTCACGATCCGTGTCTCCTCGCAGCGGGGCCCGTGCCCCCGTGCGGGCGGGGTTCGCTGTGGGCCGGTGTGGCCTTGAGGCTGACGCAGCGCGGTTTCGGTCAGGGCAGCCGGCTGTTTCGCGCCGGTGACGAAGGCGGCGGGAGTGTTACGTGCGGGTGAACCGGGCGTGGTCCGGGGCGCGGCGGACGTTGGTACGGCCGGGCTGTCGCCGGCCGCGAAAAGGCCGACCGCGGCGGCCGTCCGACGTCTGACTGGCGTGGGGGAGCCGAGTCGGGCTGTACGGGACGGTCGCCGCGGCCGGGGTCTGGGGGCCGGGCGGGGCCTTCGGACGACGCCCGGCCGGCCGGGGTCACGCGGGGGCGGCCTCCACGGACTCCGGCAGGTGGAGGGCGAGCTGCTCGGTGAGGTCGCGGACCTCGGCGACGCCGCCGAAGTCGCGGACCGCGGTGTCCACGGTCTTGCGGAGCCGGTTGTTGACCCGCTCGGAGCGCACCTGCTTGGCGATCCGCAGGGCCTTGGCCAGGTGGACGGTGGACGCCTCGGGCTCGCGGTCCATGAGGTCGACGGTGGCCAGGCCGATCAGGTTGAGGGCGTAGGAGCGCTGGTGCTCGCCGTCCTCCTCGAAGAGGTGGACGGCCTGCCGCATCTTGGGCCGGGCGAGCGAGGCGTACGTGGGGCTGCGGCCTGCGACGTAGGCGAGGTCGCGGTACGAGTGGGCGTTCTCGGCGTTCAGCTCGGCCTCGGAGAAGAAGCGGATCCAGTCCGGGTCGCCGTCCCCCGGCGTGCAGTCGGAGAAGCAGTCCTCCGCCATGCCGACGGCGCGCTTGCACTTGGCGGGCTGGCCCATGGTGGCGTACGCCCGGGCCTCCATCGCATACAACATGGCCTGGACGCGGGAGGTGGCCGTCTCCCGTGATCCGTACTGCCCCAGGTGGATCAGTTCGAGCGCGTCCTCGGGGCGGCCGAGGTGGATCATCTGCCGGCTCATGCTGGAGAGGATGTACGAGCCGAGGGAGCGGTCGCCGGCCTCCTTGGCGGCGTGCAGGGCGAGCACGAAGTACTTCTGGGCGGTGGGGTGCAGGCCCACGTCGTAGCTCATCCAGCCCGCCAGCTGGGCGAGTTCGGCGGCCACCTTGAAGAGGCGTTTGGACGTCTCGTCGGCCTGCGGCTCCTGGAGCAGGTCGGTGACCTCGTGGAGCTGGCCGACCACGGCCTTGCGGCGCAGCCCGCCGCCGCACTGGGCGTCCCAGGCGCGGAACATCATGGTGGTGGACTCCAGCAGGTCCAGCTCCGGCCTGGAGAGCTGGGCGCGGCGGGTGCGGTCGCCGGAGCCGGGCGGCGTGGCGCCCACGGGCGAGGTGGGGACCAGCCAGCGCTGCATGGGCTCGATCAGGGCGGAGCCTGCCGAGAGGGCGAGCGAGGTGCCGAGGAAGCCACGCCGGGCGAGCATCAGGTCGCTGCGCGAGAACTCGCTGATCATCTCGACGGTCTGGGGGGCGGCCCAGGGCAGGTCGACCCCGGTCGCGGAGGGCGACAGGTACGCGGTGCGGAGGCCGATGTCCTCCACGCCGACGACGCAGCCGAACCGCTCGGAGAAGAGCTCGGAGAGGATCTTCGGGATGGGCTCGCGCGGCTGCTCGCCGTCCAGCCAGCGGCGCACCCGGGAGGTGTCGGTGCTGATGTGGTGGGCGCCCAGCTGCCGGGCCCGGCGGTTGACCTGGCGCGCCAGCTCGCCCTTCGACCAGCCGCTGCGCAGGAACCAGGAGTTGAGCTGCTCGTTGGGGCGCTTGTCGGTCTTCTCGCCCTTCTCGGCCCGCTCGACCCTCTCGCTCTTGTCCGCCCTGCCGGCACCGCCGGTGCCGCTGACGCTGCCGTCCACTGGAACGCCCCCATCCAGACCGTCCGTTCCCGCGCTCACCCGCCCGGGACCGCTGAGTCGTGCACCGCCGGCGCACCACGCCGCGCACGCCACCCGCCCGTCCCCACCGCCCCATGCGAGCCCAACGGCCGCACGGGCAAGGGGAATCGGACGCGAACGTGGTGGCGGCACCCCGTGGCACCGCCGCGGTTCACACACTGAAAGTAATCCTACGATCACGGTCGAGGCGAGTGCGGTCCAGTAAACGCCACCATTCGCCACCCCAAGGAATGAACGCGCCACGCCCGCCGCGCGATTGACTTGACATGGGCACCGGAGAGCACGGGAACCGGCGTCCGGCAAGGGGTGAACCGATGCACGGCACGGCGCGCACCGCAGGTCACACCCCCTGCCGCGCACCGTCGCGCCGCCTTGAAGCAGCTCCCGCGACGGTACGTGTCCAGGACACTCCGACCCGTAACCAACCGCATAGAGGACCCGTTGGAGGGGGCATGGGCTTCACAATCGGCGGCATCCGGGACCTGCGTGCGAGTTCCCGGCGCCGGGGCCGCGCGTCCGACGCCGCGACCGTGGTGGCGGAGTGCACCGGACTGTGGGGCTGGGACGTGGCGCCCGGCGCCCGCGCGGTGCGCACGGGTCAGCAGGTGTCGTGCTCGTGCGGGGCCGGCGACTGCCCCTCCCCCGGAGCCCATCCCCTCTCCTTCGCCCCGGTGGTCCCGGCAGGCGCCACTCTCGACGAGGCCGCGCACGCCTGGGCGCAGGTGCCCGGCGCCGCCGTCCTGCTGCCCGTCGGGCGGTCGTTCGACGCCCTGGAGGTCTCCGAGGCGGCCGGGCGGCACGCGCTGGCCCGGCTGGAGCGGATGGGCCTGCCGCTCGGCCCGGTGGCCCTCACCCCGCACGGCCGCGCCCTGTTCTTCGTCGCCCCGGGAGCCGCCGCCGAACTCCCGCAGCTGCTCTACCGGATGGGCTGGGACGACGCCCGGCTCGACCTGCACGGCCTCGGCGCCGGCGACCACGTCACCGCGCCGCCGTCCGACTTCGCCGGGCTCGGCCCGATGCGCTGGCTGCGCCCGCCGGCGCTGGACACCGCCTACCGGCCGCCGGAAGCCCGGTTGCTGCTGGGCACGCTCGCGTACGTCTGCCACCGCTCGGGTACGGCCTGAGGCGCGGGTCCCCGCCCCTGCGGCCTGAGGCGCGGCTCCCGCCCCGCACCGTACAGCCGGCCCGGAAACGCACCGTACAGCCGGCCCCGGAAACGCGAAACGGGCCCTGCCGCGCGTCATCCGCGCCGGCAGAACCCGTTCCCCGCCTGCTGATCCCCTGGTCAGTCGCCGATGAGGGCGTCGACGAACGCCTCCGGCTCGAACGGCGCGAGGTCGTCCGCGCCCTCGCCCAGGCCGACCAGCTTCACGGGCACGCCCAGCTCGCGCTGGACGGCGACGACGATGCCGCCCTTGGCCGTACCGTCGAGCTTGGTGAGCACGATGCCGGTGATGTTGACGACCTCGGCGAACACCCGGGCCTGGACCAGGCCGTTCTGACCGGTGGTGGCGTCCAGCACCAGCAGCACCTCGTCGACCGAGCCGTGCTTCTCCACGACACGCTTGACCTTGCCGAGCTCGTCCATGAGCCCGGTCTTGGTGTGCAGCCGGCCGGCGGTGTCGATGAGGACGACGTCCGCGCTCTCCGCGATGCCCTCCTTGACCGCGTCGAACGCGACCGAGGCGGGGTCACCGCCCTCGGGCCCGCGGACGGTACGGGCGCCGACGCGCTCGCCCCAGGTCTGGAGCTGGTCGGCGGCGGCGGCGCGGAAGGTGTCGGCCGCGCCGAGGACGACGGACTTGCCGTCGGCGACGAGCACGCGGGCGAGCTTGCCGGTGGTGGTGGTCTTGCCGGTGCCGTTGACACCGACGACCATGACGACGCCGGGCTTCTCCTCGCCGTTGACACCCACGCCGGGCTCGGTGTGCACGGCGCGGTCGGCGTCGGTGCCGATGAGGTTCAGGAGCTCCTCGCGGAGCAGGCCGCGCAGCTCCTCGGGGGTGCGGGTGCCGAGCACCTTCACACGCTCGCGCAGCCGCTCGACCAGCTCCTGCGTCGGCGCGACGCCGACGTCGGCGGTGAGCAGGGTGTCCTCGATCTCCTCCCAGGTGTCCTCGTCGAGGTGTTCCCGGGAGAGCAGCGTGAGCAGCCCCTTGCCCAGGGAGTTCTGCGAGCGCGAGAGGCGGGCGCGGAGCCGGACGAGCCGGCCGGCGGTGGGCTCGGGCACCTCGACGGCGGGCGCCTCGGGCTCGGGCTCCGGCTCCACGACGGGCGCCGGCTCCTCGGGAGCCTCCGGAGCGGCCTCCTCCGCCGGAGGAAGCTCGACCTCCTCGACAGTACGGCGCTTCTCTTCGCGCGGGGTCTCGGCCTCCTCGCCGACGTGGGGCTCGGCGGGCGGCGCGGTGACGGACGGGCTGCTCGGCGGCGGAGCCGGGGGCAGCTGCTTCTTCTTGCGGCTGCTGACCACGAGCCCGCTGATCGCGCCGAGCACGACCACAGCGATGACTACAGCAAGGATGACGATTTCCATAACGGACCCAGTATCGGCCACCCTGCCCTCCGGGCGCCGCAGCGCCCGGCGACGCGGCTCTCCTGTGTTCTTCCGCCGCCGCTCTTGTGCTTTTCCACAAGGACCAATGGCACTAACTGCGCAAAGTTGGAACTAAGTACGATGGTCCGGGCTGCGCGACGCGCGTAGAGTCCGACTGTTCCTTTCTGTCCCCCGCTGTTCAGGCCCGCCCTGTTCACCGCCCCTGTTCACACCCCGCACGGAGCCCCCGATATGGCCCCCACCATGGACAACGCTGCCGAAGGCGCCAACGTGTCCAGCACCGACGGCGCCGCGAGCGCCATCGAGACGCGCGGCATCGAGCCTGTCCCCGATCACGAGCGGCACGGCCGGGTCCGGGAGCTCTTCCCGACCTGGGTCGCCGCCAACATCAGCGTCCTGCTGCTCACCATGGGCGCGGCTCTGATCGTCTTCAACTCCCTGAACTTCTGGCAGGTCCTGATCGTCGCCGCCTGCGCGGCGCTGGTCTCCTTCGGCCTGGTGGGCGTTCTGTCGGTCTCCGGCAAGTGGGGCGGCGCGCCGGGTGCGATGCTCTCCCGCGCGACGTTCGGTGTGCGGGGCAACCTCTTCCCGGGCGCGATCCTCTGGGTGGCCCGCTTCGGCTGGGAGACGATCAACGCGGTCACCGGCGCGTACGCCGTGCTGACCGTGCTCGACCTGGTCTTCGGTGTGAAGAGCAACACCGCGCTGATCGTGGTCACGCTGCTGGCGTTCGTCGCGTGCACGTTCCTGGTGAGCGGCATGGGCCGCAAGGCGCTCAACGTCTGCAACACCTACTCGACCTACCTGTTCGGCGTCTTCAGCGTGCTGGTCCTCGGCTACCTGATCGCCAACATCAAGTGGGACGAGGTCTTCTCCAAGCCCGCGGGCACGACGGCCATGATGGTCGCCGGCATCGGCACCATCGCCGCCGGCGGCATCAGCTGGGTCCCCACCGGTCCGGACTTCACGCGCTACCTGCCGCACGCGGCCTCGGGCAAGAAGATCGTCGGGACGACGATCTCCGGCGCGGGTCTGGTCATGGTGCCGATGGTGCTCATGGGCGCCGTGATGGCCGTGTCCACCCCGGACCTGGCCGAGGCCCCCGACCCGGTCTCCTTCCTCGGTGACATCCTCCCGATCTGGCTGGCGGTCCCGTACCTGATCACCGCCATCGTCGGCATGCTGCTGATCAACAGCCTCTCGATGTACTCGGCCGGCTTCACCGCCCAGACCATGGGCGTCAAGCTGCCCCGGGCCATGGCGGTCAGCATCAACGCCGTGATCTCCCTGGTCGGCGGCCTGCTGCTGATGCTGGTGGCGAAGAGCTTCCTGAGCTCCTTCATCACCTTCCTGATCCTGCTCGCGGTCTCCTTCTCCGCCTGGATCGGCGTCTACGCGGTCGACATGTTCCGCCGCCGCTCGCGCGCCGTGCGCTACGACCCCGAGGCCCTGATGGACACCGGCCGCACCAGCCGCTACTGGTACACCGGCGGCTTCTGCTGGCAGGCCATGACGGCCTGGGGCGTGGCCCTGATCGCGGGCCTCTGCTTCACCGACTGCGCCTGGTTCACCGGCCCGCTGGCCACCACCTTCATCGGCAAGTACGGCCTGGGCTGGGCCGCGACCATCGTGATCTCCGCCATCGCCATGGCCGTCCTCCCCACCCCGCGCGAGAACGGCACCGCCCCGGTCCCGTCCCAGCGCGAGGAGGAGCGCCAGAAGGCCGCCGTCTGACGGCTCCCGCTCTCCGCACGGAACGCCCCCGCACCGACCACCGGCGCGGGGGCGTCGCGCTTTGGGTTCACCCCCCGAGCAACTCCCGCAACCGGCCGGGAGCACACAACATCCCGTCCCCGTCCGGCGCAGGCAACAGCCAGAAGGCACCGGGCGGGCGGCGGCGCGTGGGCACCGGGGTGGCCAGGTAAGGCGTATGACAACTCGCCCCAAGACACTGCGTGCCCGCTACGTCCCACGTAGCGGCGGCGTCCGGCGGCACCAGCGCCGTGTACCGATCCCGCAGCCGGGACACGATCACCGCCGCCCCGATCCCGACCTCCCTGAACCGCGCCTCCACCACGCCCCGCTCCCGGCTCGCGACCCGGCTCTCAACGAGCGCGGCGGGCACGTGGACGGCGTCGAAGTGGATCCCAGCCCGCAACGTGGCGGGCAACCCCTTGGCCCACGCCTCCCGAGCCACCCGCGGATGCACCTCCCGCGACACGAGCCAGGCGGCGGCCCCGGTGGCGAGCCAGGGGTGGAGGCGGAGGAGGGAGGTCATGGGCGCGCCTTTCCGTCAGGGGTGGGCATGGAGCCGGCGGGCAGCGGCCGGGCCTGGGCCCAGATCGCCGCCTTGTCATGGCAAGGGCAGACGCAGGGCCACCGCTCGATGCGGTCGCGGTCGGAGTCTCCGGAGACGCAGCGGGTCACCGTGGCTCCGGGGCAACGCGAGTGCTGTCCGAGGTGGCACAGGTCGGTGGTCCGTGGGCGTGCCGCGGTCGGCTCGGTGCCTTCTCCGCGGCGGCGAGTGCGGGCTCGCAGTGTGCCTGTTGCCGAATGCACGGCTGTCCGGCCCGTCGTGGTGATCTCCATAAGGCTCCCGATGCCGTTGGCGTACGTGATGTGGCGCCGACCGTACGGCCGCGGGAAAGGCAGGAGGGGCAGGAATCCTGCCCCTCGCTCATGCGTTCCTGCCGGCGCGGCTAGACCGCGAGCACGCCGAGTTCGACGGCGAGTTCACCGGCCCGCCGCCGTCGCTCCGGACTTCTGGACTCGGTCTCCTCCAGCACGATCCGCCGGGCGTAGCCGTTGTAGGCGATCGTCTCCGGCGCGGCCGCGTGGGCTTTCGCGAGGGTGGCGAGGGCGACGTCCGGCTGGCCGTCGAGGTGGTGGGCGCGGGCTTCCTCGATGCGGTGCCGGGCCCGGCGTGGGCGGGACGGGATCAGGTCGCCGTCCGCCCTGGCGGACTGCCTGACGGACTCGGGACCCGCGTGCAACTCGACGGCGACGGTGACGGCGTGGGCCGACATCACGGCCGTGGAGAACGAGGTGACGGGGTGGTAGTAGCCGGGCGGCAGCCCCTCGGCGACGCTGCGGGCCTTGTCCCACCAGCCCCACGCAGCCCCGGACTCACCACGCCGGGCCGCCGTGTACCCCCTCTCGAAGCGCAGGGCCCCGGCCACGGCGCGCACTTCGGTACTCGCATCCGGGAGCAGCGGCTCCAAGAACCGCAGCGTCTCCGCGTTGACCGCCTCCGCCGCGTCGAACCGTCCGGCGTCGCGGTGCGCCTGCACGGTCAGCCAGGCGGCGACGCCGACGGCGTGCGGGTCCTCGGACTCCTGGGCCGCGACCATGCCGCGCTCGGCCACCCGCCAGAGCAGCGCCTGGTCCGGCTGGTAGGCCACGAAGAACTGGGCCAGGGAGTACACCTCGGACAGGATCACCTGCATCGCCCGCCGTTCGGTCGACGTCTCGGCGGCCCGCGCGCCGCACTGCGCGTCCCGGATGAGGTCGGGCAGCAACGCGCCCACGACCTCGCGGTGGTGGGCGGACGAGTGCCGGGCCGCCCAGGCCCGGTCGAGCCGCTGCCGCAGGTGGGCGGCGGACGCCGGTTCGCGCTCGTACCGGACCGGGAAGGCGTCGACCGCGTCCCGTACGGCCGGCAGGAGCCGGTGCCCCGGCCCGGTGAACAGTTCCGTTGACGTGGCCGGATCGCCGGTGAGGTCGGCCAGGTCGCGCACGCGCAGGATCTCCGCGATGCGCAGGATCATCGACAGGGACGGCGTGTTGAGGGCGCCGTTCTCCACCTGCTTCACCCACGAGGGCGACCGCCCGAGCAGCCCGGCGAGCACCGGACGGCTCAGTCCTCGGCGAGTGCGCAGGATCTGCATCCGCTGGCCGAAGACCAGCGGGTGGGCGTACGGGTCCGGGGCGGCCTCGTCCGGCATGGGGTTGCCCTCCTTCGCGCGGTTCGACACGGCAAGCGTAGAGGGCGAGCGCACGGACACGTCAGTGTGTGAAATTGGGTTGGCTAGAGGCAGTTGAGGCCGGTGGGCCGCCTGTTCAGCAGACCCGAGGTGCGTCCTGCCGGCCCAGGAGGTCCGGGAGTTCCGCCAGAGACCCGATGTGCCAGTCCGCCACGGCGGCATCCGCGCCGTCCGCCCACAGGTACCCCAACGGCCCCCGCCGCAGATGCACCGTGCGGAACCCGGCCGCAGCCGCCGGAACACAGTCGTTGGCCGGGTGGTCGCCCACGTACACCGTGCGCTCCGGCGGCATTCCGGCCAGCTCGGCGACGCGGACGAAGAAGGCGGGGTCCGGCTTGGCCACTCCCCACTCCCCCGAGGTGGCGACGGCATCGACGGAAAGGTCCATGGCCCGCAGCAGGTCACCTGCCCGGGCCGTCTGGTTGCCGGCCAGGAACACGCCCAGGCCGGCAGCGCGAAGCGCCTGCAACGCGGGCCCGGCATCAGAGTACAGATCAGACTCGTCCAGCCGTTCGCCGAAACCCGCCGCTTCCTTGGCCCGGGCCTCGGCGGCGAGGTCTATACCCGGTCGGAGCATTCGAATCGCGTCGGCGTTGTCCCGCCCCTGCGCCACCACCGCGCCGACGAGCGCGGACAGCGTGTGTCGCGGAACCCCGAGCCAGTCCGCCCAAGAAGCCCAACCCCGGTCGTCCTTGACGATCGTTTCGCCGATGTCGAAAACCACTGCTTCGACCACGCGGAGCAGCGTACAGAGTGCTCGGAACTCGACGCGCCCGTGGGCCTCTTCTTCGCTCGGCGTGACACGGCCAGGGCAGGCAAGGGAACGACGCGGATCACCGGCGCGGCCGCAGGCTCTCATGGGTCAGCGCCGATTGATGACCCTGTTCATGGCCTGAGCCGGTCCTGCTGCACGTCGAAGCACACCAGTCCCATGGCATCCGCTACTGCTGCCGCGTAGGCGGACACCTCCTCGGCCATGCTCCACCGCATGGCGAAGTAGATCAGCGGACCACTGGCTTCATCGATCAACGGGCCGGTCGACCAGGGCGAGGCGTCCTCCTCGTCCTCGGTGACGTCGCACCACCGCTCAAGAAGCACGGCGACGTAGGTCGCTATCCGTTCGGACGGAGGCGCTTCGGCTTCGCCGTCGATGTAACGGTTGTACAGGTCGCTGAAGGTCCGGCCGGCAGCCCTGTCATCCGGCGGCCTCTCGCCTTCCCAGACGGCAAGGTCGTAAGACATGCCCGGAGGCTCTCACACCGCGCTGGCGCCCCTCCCACGGGACACCAACTCGGCGTTGCACCTTCGACAGTGACCACCTGCGCGATCTCGCGCGCCGCGCGTGACCGCAGCCGACCGGAGCGCTGCCCAGTCATGATTCGGTGGGCAGAAGGTGGACCAGGCCGACCCAGTTCTCCTCGTCCACCTTCTTGTGGGTGGCGCGAACTCTCCAGCGGCCGGCGGGCAGCGGGACCGATGCTTGGGCGGGCATTCCGCCGCCGGGATACTCGATGCCCAGATCGGAGCCCGCTTCGGCGGAGTCCATGAGCACGGCCGGACCGTCCGACACCCAGATGCCGCACTCCCCCCATACCGTGGCCGGGTCGGCGAGGACAGCGCCCGCCGCGGCTCGCAAGCTGATCTCGGAGCGGGCGGCCGACCACCGCAGGAAAGCTCGGCTCCCGGGCAGATAGCAGCTGGTAGCCGGCTCGTCCGCCAGCACCAGCACCTGAGCACCGTCCTCGCCGACGGTGATGACACCGGCCAAGTCGGCCACCGCACAGGCCCGGTCGTAGTCGTCTGCGACGGTGGCGTCGCCCGCCATGGCCCTGCTCTCGGTGCAGCCGTGCCATGCGGCCAGAACGAAAACGGGGACAACGATCAAAGGGCCGCCCATCGACTCCACCCAGACCGGGGAGGGATGGGGCCCGTCGGCTGCGGTAGGCGAAGGGGAGCTCATGCGGTCAGTGTGCCCTCGCCCTCTGACAACGCCGTCACCGCCGACGGCGCTCGTCGGCCCGGCGTCGCCTCCGAGCAAGTGACCGGGGCGTCGGCTGGAACGGCAAGCGAAGAACAACGACATCACCGAGCCCGTGATGACGACCCGCGGGTCGGGGCGGCTGCTCGACTGTTCGGTTCGGACGGCGGTCCGGGCCCCGGGGTACCGCCGTCTTCCGGTCGTTCCTCGGCCGGGCCAGGTAGCGGTTCGGCGGGGACTCGCCTGGGCCGGTGGCCCAGTGCGGTATCGGATCGGGCTTCCGGACGCGCCGGCGTCCGCCTGCGGGGAGCGGGCTCATCAGGCCGATGGCGTGACCGAAAGCCTTGCCGCCGGCGGTAGTTGGCATTCGGGAAATCCTTGACGCAGACCTTTCGAACGTGAACGGATCGTTCCCGCGCTTGCCCGTTTCCGTACTCCTCGTGAGGAGACCATGATGCGCACACCCTTATTACGCCGGCCCCGCGCCGGATCCCGCGCCATCTCCCGCGCCGGATCCCGCCCCGGGACCCCCAGACCCCGGCTGACGGCCGCCCTCTCCTCCGCGCTGCTGGCGGCCGGGCTGCTCGTGGGGACCGGGGCCGGAACCAGTGGGCAACCGGCGCGGGCGGATGGCGGGACTGCGGCGAGTCAGACGCCCGGCAGCGGCCGGCCGTTCGCCACGTACAACATGCAGGGCTCCGACCACGGGCTGCGCTGGACCGGCGAGGTCGGGCCCCTGACGATGCGGCACGAGGTCGTCGCACTGCAGGAGGTCGGCAACGGGCCGCCCGCCGAGCCGAGTCAGGCGCGCGGCACCGGGGTGTCGATCCCCATCACCCACCCGTTCCCGGCCGGGCTGCCGGGGGCCGTGAACCACACGCAGTGGGAGTACCGCCACCACCGCCGTCACGTGTACTTCCTCCAGACCGACCCGCAGCGCCACCGCGGGACCGGGCAGGACCGCTGGACCGGCGGCCGGGTCAACCTCGCCGTGGTCACGCACGCCCGCGCGGACGAGGTCCGCGTCATCGAGAACCCGCTGTACGACCGGAACGAGCCCAGGAACGAGTACCGCTACCGCCGCGCCCTCGGTGTGCGGTTCGGCAACACCGTCTACTACAACGTCCACGCCCGCGGCGCCGACGTCGGCCCGCTGCTCCGGGGGATCCGCGCCGCCGCCCGGGCCGGCGAGAGCTGGGTGATGGTCGGCGACTTCAACCTGAACATCCGCAACCGCAGCGACCGGCAGGCTCGGGAGCGGACCCTCCGGCTGCGGGCCGACGAGCGGCTGGCCCGCTCCCGCCGCGCCACCCACCAGCGGGGCGGCGAGCTCGACTACGCGATCACGCACGGCACGCCGGCGTTCAACGCGGGCGTCCCCGCGGCCCGGGGCTCGGACCACTACCCGGTGCAGTTCGAACCGGCCCCCACGCCCGTGCCCGCCGCGCCCGACGGGCGGGCGCACGTCTTCTCCACCGGTCTGGAGAACGCCTCGACCGGCGCCGCGCTGGACGTCACCGACCGCCCCGGCAGCCGGGTGACCACCCGCCGGCAGGCGTACAACGCCAACCAGCGGTTCCGGGTGGGGACCGTACAGGGGCACTGGTACCGCTTCGCCCGCGGCGGCAGCCCGCAGGCCGCGCCCGGCACCCTCACCAAGAACGCCGCCGGGCCCGAACTGTGCCCCGGCGTCAACCCGCTCCTCCCGCTCTCCGTCCTCGCCTGGTCCTGCGACGCGCCCGAGGCCCAGTGGACCCCCGACGACCCGGGTGAGCCCGGCGGCCCGCTGCGCTGGCGCAACTCGCGTCGCCCCGAGCTGTGCCTGACCGGGGGACGGAGCGGGGACGCGGTCGGGGCACTGCCCTGCAACGACAGCGCCGCCCAGCAGTGGTGGGACAACTCCCGCGCCGTGCCCGAGAAGGAGTGGCGGGTCGGCGACGGGCGGACGCGACTGCGCGCCTTCAACGGCCTCTACCTGGACCTCCGCGGCGGGACCGGCCGCGACGGCACCCCGCTGACCGCCCGCAAGAAGAACGGCGCCGGCAGTCAGCGGTGGGACACCGAGTACGCCGAGTTCGGCGACAACCTCGTCCGGCTCAGGGCGCTCGGCGGCGGCAAGCGGTGCGTCGACCTGGTCAACGCCGACCGGCCGCGCCCCGGCGACCGCACCGTCCTCGGCAACTGCTCCGACCGCCGCGCCAAGAAGGACGGCACGGGCCACCGCTGGCAGGCCGAGATGTACGGCGACGGCACCCTCCGCTTCCGCAACGAGGGCGCGCACCTGTGCCTGGCGGCGCCGCTGCGGGAGACGGGTTACGTGACGATCGAGTCGTGTGACGACAGCCCGCGGCAGCGCTGGACGATCGTGCCGTAAGCCCACCGGAGCTTCGCGCCGGGCCGTCCGCCTAGAGGATGAGCACGATCTTCCCCCGGGCGTGCCCGGTCTCGCTCAACCGGTGTGCCGCGGCCGCGTTCTCGAGGGTGAAGGCGGCCGCGACCGGCACGGTGAAGCGGCCCTGACCGGCGAGAGCGGCGGCCACGGCAAGACCCTCGACCGCCGGTGGGTCCGCTCCCGGGCCCGCCGAGCGGGTGTGGTGGACCCCGTACTCGCCGGCGTTCATGTCGGCGATGGTCACCACCCGGTCCGGGCTTCCGGCGAGGTCCACCAGATCGGGCAGCGAGCCGGATCCGGCGCAGTCCAGGACGGCGTCGACGCCGCCCGGCGCCAGGGCGGCGACCCGCTCGCTCAAGCCGGGGCCGTACGTGGTCGGCGTCGCCCCCAGGCCCGCGACGAACGTGTGGTTGTGTGCGCCGGCCGTGCCGACGACGGTCGCGCCACGGGCCGCCGCGAGTTGGACGGCGACCGTGCCGACCCCGCCGGCCGCGCCCTCGATCAGCAGGGACGTGCCGGTGCCGACCTTCAGCCGGTCGAGGGCCCGCGTGGCGGTCTCGACGTTCCCGGCCGCGCCGCCCGCCTGCTCCCAGGTCAGCGCGTCCGGCTTCGGCGCCCAGGCGGCCAGGACGGCGTACTCGGCGTTCGCGCCGCCGAGTTCCGCGACGTCGACGATGCCGAAGACCTCGTCCCCCGGCCGGACACCGGTCACCCCCGCGCCGACCTCGTCGACCACACCCGCGGCGTCCATGCCGAGCACGTGGGGCAGGTGCAGCGGCACCATGTCGCGGAACCGGCCCGAACGCAGGCGGCAGTCGGCGGGAGTGAGGCCCGATGCCCGCACGGCCACCCGGATCCGTCCCGGTCCCGCGTGGGGTTCCACCACGTCGGCGACTTCCAGGACGCTCGCGGGTCCGTACTCCGAGAATGTCAGTGCTCTCATGGCGCCGGACGCTAACGGAACACCCCGTCCGTATAACTAAAGTGAGAGCGGTGACCAACCCTTTGTCCCACTCCCTGCGCTCCGACGCCCGGGACAACCGGGAGCGCATTCTCGCCGTGGCCCGCACGACGTTCGCCGCGCAGGGGCTGGACGTGGCGATGCGCGAGATCGCACGGCGGGCCGAGGTCGGGCCCGCGACCCTCTACCGGCACTTTCCGACCAAGGAGGCGCTGGTCACCGAGGCCTTCCGCGAGCAGATGACGGCCTGCACGGCCGTCGTCGACGAGGGACTGGCCGATCCTGACCCGTGGCGCGGCTTCTGCCTGGTGGTCGAGGCGGTGTGCGAGATGCAGGCGCTCGACCGGGGCTTCACCGCGGCGTTCGCCTCGGCCTTCCCGCGCGCGATCGACTTCGCCGCGGACCGTGAGCGGGCCCTGGGCAAGGCCGCCGAACTCGTCCGCCGGGCCAAGGCGGCCGGCGGGCTGCGCGCGGACTTCGTCCTGGACGACCTGATCATGGTGCTCATGGCCAACGGCGGCATCCGGACCACCTCGCCGGACGACGCGGTGACCGCCGCACGGCGTTTCGCCGCGCTGCTGATCCAGGGCATGCGGGCCGACCGGGCCGGACCGCCACTGCTCCCGCCGGTCCGGCCGCACCGCCGACGGTCGTGACGTAGGGGCCCATCGGGCAACCGGCGCCCACGCGCAGCCCTCAGCGCTCCCTAGCCTCCCGCCCGATCTCCCCCCGCCGCTCCCACACCCCCGCCGACACCCGCGCCAGCAGCCGCGCCGCCGGGTCGTCGACGTCGTCGCCCGAGCCGAGGGGGCCCGTGTAGCAGACGGCGATCGTGTACGGCGGGGCGTCGGGCGGGTGGATGACGGCGGCGCTGTGGCGGAGGCCGGTGATCCAGCCGTTCTTGCCCGCGAGCCGGGTGCCCGGGGGCAGGCCCGCGGCGAGGTCGACGGCGTGGGCGTTGTGCTCCAGCAGGGCCAGGACCTCGGGTTCCAGGGAGTCCAGGAGGGCGGCCAGGTCGCGGGCGGTGACGTGGTTGTGGAGGCCGGCCGCGCGGGCCGCGTGGTCCTCGATGCCGCGGGTGACCGTGCTGCGGGTGGCTCCGGCGCGCTGCCAGACGTCGGCCACGGCCGCGTATCCGGCCTCGGCGAGGCAGAGGTTGGTGGCGAGGTTGGAGGAGTGGGTGACCATGCGCTCGGCGAGCCAGCGCAGCGGGACTGTCTCGCCCAGCCGTTCCCAGGGCAGCGGGTCGCTGTCCTCGGCGGGGTCGTTGGCGTAGGTCCCGCCGGCCGCGGAGGCGAAGCGGTTGACGACCGGGACGGGCCGGTCGAGGTCGGTGCCGGAGCGGTGGAGGGCGGCCAGGACGACCACCTTCATGGTGCTCGCGGCGTAGTGCACCGCGTCCGCGTTCCGCTCGATCACCGGGGGGGCGGCCCTGAGGGGCCACGAGGACAGACAGCACGGTCTCAGCGTAGACAGCGGACAGGCCGCCCCGGTGCGGAACCGGGACGGCCTGTCCGTGGAAAGCGGAGATGGGTGGCGGGGGGGGATGTCAGCCCATCTCCTCCAACGCCTTGCCCTTGGTCTCCTTGACGTACTTGAGCACGAAGGGGATCGAGAGCACGGCGAAGACCGCGTAGATGACGTAGGTACCGGACAGGTTCCAGTCCGACAGGCTCGGGAAGCTGGCCGTGATGGCCCAGTTGGCGACCCACTGGGCGGCCGCGGCCACACCGAGCGCCGCGGCGCGGATCCGGTTGGGGAACATCTCGCCGAGGAACACCCAGACCACGACGCCCCAGGAGAGGGCGAAGAAGAGGACGAAGGCGTGGGCCGCGATCAGGGCGACGGTGCCCTGGGCGGTCGGCAGCGAGCCGTCGCCGGCCTGGGACGAGAAGGCCCATGCCTCCAGGGCCAGGGAGATCGCCATACCGGCGGAGCCGACGATCGCGAGCGGCTTGCGGCCGACCCGGTCGACGAAGATCATCGCGATCACGGTGCCGACGATGTTGATGATCGACGTGGTGAACGAGTAGAGGAACGAGTCACTCGGGTCGATGCCCACGGACTGCCACAGGGTCGCCGAGTAGTAGAAGGCGACGTTGATGCCGACGAGCTGCTGGAAGACCGAGAGGCCGATGCCGACCCAGACGATCGGGAGGAAGCCGGCCTTGCCGCCGATGAGGTCCTTGAAGGTGGACTTCTGCTCGCTGCGCATCGCGTGCTCGATCTCGGCGACGCGGGCGTCGAGGTCGATGCCCTTGCCCTCGACGTCCGCGAGGACGGCCTTGGCCTTGTCGACCTTGCCGACGGAGATCAGGAAGCGGGGGGACTCGGGGATCACGAAGGAGAGCAGGCCGTAGAGGACGGCCGGGACGACCATGACGCCGAGCATCAGCTGCCATGCCTCGATGCCCAGCACCTTGCCGCGCTGGTCGCCGTCGGCCATGTTGAGGATGCCCCAGTTGACCAGCTGCGAGACGGCGATGCCGACGACGATCGCGGCCTGCTGGAAGGAGCCGAGGCGGCCGCGGTACGCGGGCGGGGAGACCTCGGCGATGTAGGCCGGGCCGATGACCGAGGCCATGCCGATCGCGATGCCGCCCAGGACGCGCCAGAAGGCCAGGTCCCAGAGGGCGAAGGGCAGCGCGGAACCGACGGCGCTGATGGTGAAGAGGGTCGCCGAGATCTGCATCACGCGGATGCGGCCGATCCGGTCGGCGAGGCGGCCCGCGGTGGCGGCGCCGATGGCGCAGCCGATCAGCGCGATGGCGATGACCTGGGCCAGGGCGGCCGAGCCGATGTCGTACTTCCCGCGGATGCCCTCGACGGCGCCGTTGATCACGGAGCTGTCGTAGCCGAAGAGGAAGCCACCCATGGCCGCGGCCGCGGTGATGAAGATGACGTGGCCGAGGTGGTCCGGCTGGGCCTTGCGGCCCTCGGCCCCCTGCGCCATCGCAGTGCTGGTCAACGTGTACTCCTGGGTTCCTCGGCGACGTTGCCGAGAAAGGTGTGGGGGTGGCCTTTCCAGTGGGTCACATGATCCAAGTGCCCACCAGTTGAAGGCATAAGCGACGCAGCAGACCCTATGTCTTCATTTGGCGAAGTCAATACTTTGTGACGAAGAACTATCCCTCACCTTTGGGGTAGTTTGCCTTCAATACTTGAATGCGATCATGAAAAATGCCCGGAATGCGGGGCCATTCGGACCGTCGGCGATCAACGATCGACCGCCGACAGGGGTACCGATCCGGTCACTTCAACCGCTGGCTGATCACCTTTGAGACACCGTCGCCCTGCATGGACACGCCATAGAGCGCGTCGGCGACCTCCATCGTCCGCTTCTGGTGCGTGATCACGATCAGCTGCGAACTCTCCTGGAGCTCCCGCATGATCCCGATCAGCCGCTGAAGGTTGGTGTCGTCCAGCGCCGCCTCGACCTCGTCCATCACGTAGAACGGGCTCGGCCGCGCCTTGAAGATCGCCACCAGCAGGGCGACGGCGGTCAGCGACCGCTCGCCGCCCGACAGCAGCGACAGCCGCTTGACCTTCTTGCCCGGCGGCCGCGCCTCCACGTCCACGCCGGTGGCCAGCATGTCGTCGGGGTCGGTGAGGACGAGCCGGCCCTCGCCGCCCGGGAACAGCCGGGAGAACACGCCCTCGAACTCCCGGGCGGTGTCCCGGTACGCCTCGGTGAAGACCTCCTCCACCCGCCGGTCCACGTCCTTGACCACCTGGAGCAGGTCGGCCCGGGTCTTCTTCAGGTCCTCCAACTGCTCGGAGAGGAACTTGTGCCGCTCCTCCAGCGCCGCGAACTCCTCCAGCGCCAGCGGGTTGACCTTCCCCAGCTGCTGGTACGCCCGCTCGGCGGCGCGCAGCCGCTTCTCCTGCTCGGCCCGGACGTACGGGACGGGCGCGAGCTCCCGCGGCTCCTCGCCCTCCGCCGGGGGCGACGGCGGCACCGGCTGGTCCGGACCGTACTCGGCGGCCAGCGCCGCCGGCTCGATGCCGAACTCCTCCAGCGCCTTCGCCTCCAACTGCTCGATCCGCAGCCGCTTCTCGGCCCCCAGCACCTCGCCCCGGTGCACCGAGTCGGTGAGCTTGTCCAGCTCGGACTTGAGGTCGCGGGCCCGGTTGCGGCCGGTCACGAGCTCGCGTTCGCGCTCCGCCTTCGCCGCCTCCGCGGTCCGCCGCTCCTCGTCCGCGCGGACCAGCGACACCTCGACGTGCGCCAGCAGCTGCCGGGCGCCGGCCGCGACGGCCGTGGCCACCTCGGCCTCGTGCCGCATCCGCGCCCGCCGCCGCTCCGCGCGCTCCCGCGCCTCCCGCTCGGCGCGCGCCGCCCGGTCCAGCGAGTCCGCCCGGCCAGCCAGCGCCTTGACCCGCTCCTCGTGGGTGCGCAGCTGGAGCCGGGCCTCCATCTCGGTCTGCCGGGCGTTGGCACCGTCGGCGGCCAGCCGGTCGCGGACGGAGGTGTCGGGCTCGTCGACGGCCTCCTCCTCGCCCAGCTCCTCGGCCGCGGCCAGCCGCCCAGCCAGCTCCTCGGCCTCCTCACGGGCCCTGACCAGGGACTCCTCCGCGTGAGCCGCCGCCGCGGCGGCCCGCTCGGCCTCGCCCGCCGCCGCCCGGGCCTGTCCGGCGAGCCCGCCGAGCAGCTGCGCGGACCGGGACTTCTCCCGGTCGGCGGCGCTCAGCCGGGCGGCCAGCTCCTCGACGAGGGCGGCGCGGCGGACGCGCTCCTCCCCCGCCTCCGCCTGGGCCCGGGCCAGCTCGGCGCAGCGCCCGTCCAGCTCCGTCAGCTCGGCGGCGGCCTCGTCGACGGCCGCCCGCACCTCCAG
>NZ_JAIQLH010000022.1 GCF_020037025.1 Streptomyces huiliensis
GTGTCGGCGGCGTGCGCCCTCGTCGCGCAGCGTGTCGCCTTCCGTGCGCCGGACTGGTGGCTGGCCGGGCAGAACAGCGGTGATCCGGCCCAGGCGAAGGCGCTCGACCGGATCGCGCTCAACCCTCTCCTCGATCACGGCGTCACACTGGGCGAGGGAACGGGGGCGCTGCTCGCTCTGCCACTGGTACGGGCCGCGGCGTCCCTCGCGGCGGAGCTTCCCGAACGCGGCTGAGGCCGACTCGGAGCCGACACGGAACCGACACGGAGCCGACACGGACCGGAAGGTCTCGACAGCGGTCACCGGCAGCGGAAACGTGGGGGGCTACGCCGTGCGTCCCGTCCCCTCCTCACCGTTCCGTCGCCTTTCGGGAGAAGTCCGCTTGACTCCGGATGACGAGGCGCGCCCCGGCCCCTGGCCCCGGCGCGCCGCAGCCTTCGCCGTGTGGTACCTGCGTACCGCCGCCTTCGTCAATCTGCTCAGCGCGGTGTGGGTGTCCTTCGGGGCCAGCATCCGGCGGCACAGCGTCGACGACTACTTCACGCCGTATCTGCTGGAGGCCAGTTTCACGTCGGCCGTGGTGTCGGCGTTCATGGCGGTGACCCTGCGCCGCCGCAAACGGGCCGCGTGGATCCTCAACCTGGCGCTGGCCGGGGTGCTCCTGCTGCTGCTGGCGCTGCTGATGTGGTTCCCGGAGTTCCGGGCGCACGGCCAGAACTGGTTCTCGGTGGCGCTCACGGCGCTGTTCGTGGCCGCCCTGGTGGTGGGCCGGCGGGAGTTCTACGCGGTCGGCGACCGCTCCAACCCCAAGCTCGCGGCGGCGGTCGCGGCCGGCGGCCTGCTCGTCTGCTCGCTGATCGCCGCGTTCCTGGTGACGGTCACCAACCAGGCGGGGGACGCGTACCGCTCCACGTTCTGGGAGCGCTGGCGCTACGGCGTGCGGCGGCTGATCTTCCTGGCGAGCGACGACAGCCCGTTCCCGGCGATCGACACCCCGGACTGGGTCAACGTCACCATCAACGTGATGAGCACGGTGCTGCTGGTGCTGGTGGTGTGGGCGGCGTTCCGTTCCCGCCGGGCCACCGACCCGCTGACGCCCGAGGACGAGGCGCGGCTGCGGGCGCTGCTCGACAAGTACGGCGACCGGGACTCGCTGGGCTACTTCGCGCTGCGCCGCGAGAAGAGCGTCGTGTGGTCGCCGTCCGGGAAGGCGGCGGTCACCTACCGGGTGGTCGGCGGGGTCTCGCTGGCGTCGGGCGATCCGCTCGGCGATCCCGAGGCGTGGCCGGGGGCGATCGAGCCCTGGCTGGCCGAGGCCCGGGCGCACGGCTGGATCCCGGCCGTGATGGGGGCGAGCGAGGAGGGCGGCACCGTCTACGCCCGGCACGGCATGGACGCCCTCGAACTCGGTGACGAGGCCATCGTCGACACCGCGGAGTTCACCCTGGAGGGACGGGCCATGCGCACCGTCCGGCAGGCGTTCAACCGGGTGAAGCGGGCCGGGTACACGGTCCGCATCCGGCGGCACGAGGACATTCCCGAGGAGGAGATGGCCGAGCTGCTGCGGCGCGCGGACGACTGGCGCGACGGGGCGACCGAGCGCGGCTTCTCGATGGCGCTGGGCCGGCTGGGCGACCCGGACGACGGGCGCTGCGTGATGCTGGAGTGCCACGACGGCAAGGGCGAGCTGCGGGCGCTGCTGAGCTTCGTGCCGTGGGGCCCCAAGGGCCTCTCGCTGGACCTGATGCGCCGGGACCGGGACTCCGAGAACGGCCTGATGGAGTTCATGGTGATCGAGCTCCTCCAGCGGGCGAAGGAGCTGCGCATCGCCCAGGTGTCGCTGAACTTCGCGATGTTCCGCTCGGTCTTCGAGCGCGGCTCCCGGCTCGGCGCCGGGCCGGTGCTGCGGGCCTGGCGCTCGCTGCTGAGCTTCTTCTCGCGCTGGTGGCAGATCGAGTCGCTGTACCGCGCGAATGCGAAGTACCGGCCCATCTGGGAGCCTCGTTTCATGCTGTTCGAGAAGAGCAGTGACCTGCTGCGGATCGGTGTCGCGAGTGCCCGCGCGGAGGGCTTCCTGGAGGCTCCCGGGCTGCCCAAGTGGCTGAACCGCAAGCATCTGGAGAGCCGGCGATGAACCGTGCGGCGCTCCGACGCGCCGCGCGCACCGAATGGGGCCCGCTCGCCGCGACCGTGACGGACGCGCTCGCCCGCGACCGGCTCCGGGCGATCCCGCTGACGCTCTCGGCGGTCGCCCTCACCCTCGTCCTCCAGACGGTGCAGAACCGGCCCTGGGGTTACGGTCCCGTCCAGGCGGCGGGGTCGGTACGGGCCGAGCTGCCGTGGTGGCTGGCGCTGCTGCGGACGCCGCTGTCGCTGTTCGTCCCGGCGCTGGACCTGCCCGTCTGGGGGGCGCTCGCCCAGGTGCTGATCGTCTTCGGGATCGCGGAGATCTGCCTGGGCCGGTGGCGGACCCTGGGCATCGCCTACACCGCCACGCTGGCCGGGACGATGTACGCCCGGCTGGCCATCGCCCTGGGCCCGAACTGGCTGGGGCTGCCGCCGGAGGCCGCCAAGGTGGTCGACACCGGCCCGTCGGCGGCCGTGGTCGGGCTGGCGGTGTACGTGTCCTGGCGCTACCGGGCCTGGATCACCTGCGCGGTGGTGGTGCTGGCGATGGCGGCCGAGGTGGCCGCCAAGCCCAACCTGGCCGGCAAGGAGCACATCGCGGCCGTCGTGGCGATGCTGGTGCTGAGCGCGGCGGACGAGCTGCGCCGACGCCGCCGCAAGCCGCGGGACGACCGCTTCCGGGGCGGTCCGGGGAGTCCTGGGGGCCCGGGAAGCATGGGCAGCCCTGGGAGTACCGGAAGCCCCGGCGGCGGGGGCCGGCGGTCGGGCGGGGGTCAGCGGTCCGGGGCGCCGGCGACGAGGTCGTGAAGCCGGTTGCGGACCGCGTTCCAGCGGGCGTCGTGCCGGTAGGCCCGCACCCGGGCCCGGCGGCGGGCGCGCGGGCGGTTGCGGTAGAAGCGGCGGGCCCACGGCGAGCCGGGGCGGGCCAGCCGCACCGCGCCGATCAGCGCCACCAGCGGCACCACCGCGCCGATGAGCGCTATCCGCGGCTTGCCCTTCGCCAATGCGAACAGCGCGATCAGGAAGTTGAGCAGGATGTCCGAGACCAGGATGCTGCGGCTGCGCAGTTCCTGTGGCGTCAGCTCGTTCACCCCGAAGGGGGAGAACCCGAAGAGGACCAGGGCGACCAGAGCCGCCGTCAGCACCACGATCTCCACGCTCTTGCGGCCCTGTTCGGTCCAGTAGACGTCGTCGAGGTGCAGGATCAGCGCGAACTCGTCCAGCACCAGACCGGCGCCGGCGCCGAAGAGGACCGCCGCGGCCAGCGCGCCGAGCCCGTGCCGGCCCGCCGCCACCGCGCCGAAGCCGCCGATCACCATCAGCACCACGCCGGGGACGACGTGGTGGACGTGCAGACCGCCGGGGCGGATGTTGCGGAAGGGGCCCTTGCCCGCCCGGATGAGCCGGGTGATGATCCGGGTGACCACGAACGTCAGCACGAACGCGGTCAGGGCCGCCAGCAGGGGCAGCTTGCCCGGCTCGACGACGTTGCGGTCAAGCCAGTGATCCATCGGACTCCCGCACTTCCGAACTCCGCCCTGACGTGCAGTTTATCGACAACCGGGCGTCTCCCCGCGTTCATTCCGGGGCCTCTCCCGTACCGTCCGGACCACCCGGCGGCACCGGGATAACCTGCCCGCGATGACCGACACGCCCGCTCCCGACTCGCCCGCTCCCGGCACACCCGCTCCCGACGCGCCCCGCGCCACCGCCGGCGACGCCCTCCGGTTCGCCTTCGGCACGTTGACCGTACTGCCCGTCCGCCTGACCCGCTGGGACCGCGCGGCGGCGCGCGGGGGCATGCTCGCCGCGCCCCTCGCCGGGCTCCTCGTCGGCGGCTGCGCCGGTGCGACGGGCTGGCTCCTGCTGCTGCTCGGCGCGGGCCCGCTCGTCGCGGCGGTGGCCGCCGCCGCCGTGCCCGCGGTGCTCACCCGGGGGCTGCACCTGGACGGGCTGGCCGACGTCGCCGACGGGCTGGGCAGCGGCAAGCCCGCCGAGGACGCGCTGCGGATCATGAAGCAGTCGGACATCGGCCCGTTCGGCGTCGTCACCCTGGTGTTCGTCCTGCTCGGGCAGGTCGCCGCGCTGCACGGCCAGTTCGCCGCCGGCGGGGCGCGCGGCGCCCTCGCCGCCCTGGTGGCGGCCGTCGCCGCGCGCTGC
>NZ_JAIQLH010000220.1 GCF_020037025.1 Streptomyces huiliensis
CCCGCCTCCGCCTGGGCCCGGGCCAGCTCGGCGCAGCGCCCGTCCAGCTCCGTCAGCTCGGCGGCGGCCTCGTCGACGGCCGCCCGCACCTCCAGCAGGCTGGGCGCGCCCTCGGACCCGCCCTGGGCGAGGTGGGCGCCGAGGACGTCGCCCTCGGCGGTGACGGCGGTCAGCTCCGGGCGCCCGGCCACCAGCCGCTCGGCGTCCTCCAGCGCGTCCACGACCACCACGCCGTCCAGCAGCCGCCGCACGGCGGGCAGCAGCTCCTCGGGGCCGGTGACCAGGCCGGCGGCGTACCGGCCGACGGGCGGGGCGGGGCGCTCCGGGGCAGCGGCGGAAGGGGCGCCGCCGAGGAGCATGACAGCGCGGCCCGCGTCCTCCTTCTTCAGCAGGCGCAGGGCCTCGGCGGCGGCCGGGAGGCCGGTGACGGCGACCCCGTCGGCGGCGGCACCCAGGGCGGCGGCCACCGGGAGCTCGTACCCCGGGGCGACGGTCAGGAGCTCCGCGGCCGGGCCAAGCAGCCCGTCCCACCGCTCCCCCGCCGCCACCAAGGCGCCCGTGCCGTCCTTGCGGCGCAGGCCCAGGGCGAGGGCGTCGTGCCGGGCGGTGACGGCGGCCCGGCGGCGGTCGGCGTCCGTGGCGGCCTCGCGGGCGGCGGC
>NZ_JAIQLH010000221.1 GCF_020037025.1 Streptomyces huiliensis
GCCGTCGGCCGCCGGCGCGTCCGCCGCCGTACGGCCGCGGCCGCTCGACGCGATCGGCCCGGTGCCGCCGCTCTTCCGTCGGGACGGCGTACGCCGCGTCGCGGCGACGGCCACGCCGAGCAGCACGATCAGCCCGCCGACGCCGGCCATCGGCGCCGGGACGTTGCCGAACACGGCCGCGTCCAGGGCCAGGGCCGCGACGGGCACGGCGTAGAGCACCAGCGAGCTGGTGGCCGCCGTCGCGGCGCGGAGGACCCGCGACCAGGTGCAGAAGGCGAGGACGGTGCAGCCGAGGCCGAGCCAGCCGACGGCCGCCCCCTGCTGCCAGCCGACCGCGGCCGACTGCCGTACGGCGTCGGGGACCGCGAACAGGAGCGGCAGCAGGCCGAAGAGGCTGCCGTAGAAGATGCAGTCCAGGCCCGAGTAGCGGCGCAGCAGCGGCTTCTGGAGGACGAACGAGCCGGCCTGCGCGGCGGCGGCGAGGACGATCATCGCCATGCCGGCGTGGGAACCGCCGCCCGCTCCGCCGGCCAGGGCGACGACGAGGGCTCCGCCCAGTGCGACCAGCAGGCCGGTGATGCCCCGGGCGCCGGGCCGCTCCTTGAGGACCAGCATGCCGAGGAGCGTGGCGAAGACCGGCGAAGTGGCCACCAGCATGGCGGCGGTGCCGCCCTCGACGTGCCGCTCGCCCGCGTACAGCAGCAGCTGGTAGGCGGTCATCCCGGTGAGGCCGAAGCCGGCCATCCGCAGCGCGTCCGCCCGGCGCAGCCGGCTGATCCGGCCGGTGAGCGCGCACGGGACGAGGATCGCCACGGCGCACACGAGGCGCAGGACGGCGATGGCGACCGGGGAGTAGCCGTCGAGGGCGACGCGGATCGCCGGGAAGGCGGATCCCCAGAGGATCGCCGTCGCTGCCATGAACGTCCAGGGGGACGTCGTTCGGCGCTCGGCCGCCATGGGGGTCACCGCCCATCGGTAGGGGACGTGCAGAAGGGCCGTGGGAGGCGGTTGTCACCGCTCTTCCGGGCCGCTTTCGACGCTAGCGGGATTCCATCCATAAGTCGAATAATGAATTCCGTTAACAAGCCAAAGGAAGCCTTTGAGGTGCCTTTGAGATAAGAGCGGAAAGGGCCGCGGACACAGGGAAGGGGCCGAGGTACGCCGGGCGCCCTCCCCTCCTCGGGGCGCCGGCCCTCCTCGGCCCGCTCAACTCCCATGATTCCAGAGCGCATTCATTCCGTCACGACCCGTAACCGAACGGCCGGGGTGTGGCTGCCGGGCTCACGCCCCGGCGTGCGCCGTCGTGCCCCATCTGCTCAGCTGGATGGGTGGGCGGAACCGCCCGGGAGGAGGAGTCCACATGGCTACTGCCACTCGGAATGCCACCCGGACCGACATCGGGACCCTGCGCGGACTGCTGACCGCGCCGGGCCCGTTCGCCTCGGTCTACTTCGACCGCGAAGCGCGCCCCGAGCGGGCGGAGGAGGCCGGGGCCCGCTGGCGCGAACTGGCCGCCCGGCTCGCCCGGGAAGGCGCCGACGCGGCCACCGTCGACGCGCTCACGGCCCATGTCATGGACTCGCTGCCGGGCACCGGCGTCCTCGCCCTCTTCGCCTCGCGCGGCGAGGTGCGCCACGCCGCCGAGCTGCCCGGCGGGCACCACGGCGACGTCGCCGAATTCGCCGCCGTGCCCCACCTGTTGCCCCTCCTGGAGTGGCGGCAGGAGCACCCCGCACACGTGGTCGCCGTCGTCGACCGCACCGGCGCCGACCTCCTCGTCCACGCCGAGGGCGGCACCGAGCCCCGGCGGCGCACGGTCCACGGGACCGACGACGAGATCCTCCGCACCTCGGGCCTGCCGAACATGCGCTTCCAGCACCGCGCCGAGGACTCCTGGGAGCGGAACGCGAAGGTCGTCGCCGAGGCCGTGGACGAGGCGCTCACCGAGGTGTCGGCGTCCCTGCTGCTGGTCGCGGGCGACGTCCGGGCCCGGCAGTACCTGACCAAGCACCTGCCCGCCCGGGTCCGCCGGGACGTGACCGTCGGGCACATCAGCGGCAGCCGGTCGGCGGACGGCTCGGCGGCGGTGCGCACGTCCCGCACCGAGACGGAGGTGGCCCGGGCCGGCCACGCCCGGACCGCGGAACTGCTGCGCTCGCTGGAGCATGAGCTCGCGCCCGGCGGGCACGCGGTCGAAGGGGTCCGCGCCACGCTCGACGCGCTCGCCGTCGGCCGGGTGGGGACCCTGACGGTCACCGACGACCCGCGGGACCAGCGGACCGCCTGGTTCGGCGACTCCCCGGCCGAGCTCGCCGAGCGCCGGGAGGACCTGCCGCCGGACGGTGGCGGGGAGCCGTACGAGGGCCGCCTGGCCGACGTGGCGGTCCGGGCGGCCCTGCTGACCGGCGCCGACGTGCGGGTGCTGGAACCGGGCGAGCCCCGGACCCCCGCGCAGGGCACGGGAGGCATCTGCCGCTACCCGTGACGGCCGTCACCGCGGCGACCGTCGAACAGCCGATCCAGAAGACGAGCAGGACAAGGAGAACACCGCATGAAGGTGGCATTTCTCGTGGCCCCGGAAGGCATCGAGCAGGTCGAACTGACCGACCCGTGGCAGGCGGTCCGGAACGCCGGCGGTACCCCGCGGCTCGTCTCCACCGAGCCGGGCAGCGTGCAGGCGTTCCACCACCTCGACAAGGCCGACACCTTCCCCGTCGACGACGTGGTCGGCAAGGTGTCCGTCCAGGAGTACGACGGGCTGGTGCTCCCCGGCGGCGTGGCCAACCCGGACGCGCTGCGCATGGACGAGGGCGCCGTCTCCTTCGTCAAGGACTTCTTCGAGGCGGGCAAGCCCGTCGCCGCGATCTGTCACGCCCCCTGGACGCTGGTGGAGGCCGACGTGGTGCGCGGCCGGACCCTGACGTCCTGGCCGAGCCTGCGCACCGACGTCCGCAACGCGGGCGGCACCTGGGTGGACGAACAGGTGAAGGTGTGCACCGGCGGCCCCAACACCCTGATCACCAGCCGCAAGCCGGGCGACCTGCCGGCCTTCTGCTCGGCGTTCATGGAGGAGTTCCGCAAGGTGGCGGCGGCCCGCTGAGCCCTCGCCGGCGGGGGCGGCCCGGTTGCGGCGGGCGACGGTTCCCCTAGCGTGGCGGTGTGATCGGCACACCGGACCCCCGAGCCGGTACGGGCGGACCGCTCCACCGGTTCCTGCGCCGTCCGGGCGCTCCGGAGGCGCTGCGGCGCGCCACGTGGCTGACCGTGGCCGGCTGCGCGGGGTTCTACACGCTCGCCTACGCCTTCGACCGGCGCGACATGGCCCTTTTCGCCATGTTCGGCGCACTGCCCCTGATCCTCTTCTGCACGGTCCCGGGACCGCCGCCGCGGCGGACCGGGACCGTGCTGCTCACGCTGCCGGCGGGCTGGGCGCTGGTCACCGCCGGCACCCTGCTCGCCGTCCAGGACTGGGCCGCGGCGCTGGGGATGCTGGTCGTCGGCTTCGCCGTCTCCCTGCTCGCGAACGGCGGGCCGCGGACGGCCGGTCCGGCGCCCGCCCTCCAGCTCTACTACGTGCTCCCCTGCTTCCCGCCCTACGCGCCGGACGCCCTGCCGGCCCGGCTGGCCGGCCTCACCGTCGGCATCCTGCTCACCGCCCTCGTGGACCGGCTGCTGTGGCGCGAACCGCCGCCCGTCCCGTACCGGTCGCTGCTCGCCGACGCCGCCGGGGCCACGGCCGGCTACTGCGACGCCGTCGGGCGGCTCCTGGCGGGCGACGGCACCGCCGCGGACGTCCGGGGGGCGCGGGAGGCGGCCGGCCGGGCCCTGACGGCGACGCTGCTGTCCGAGGTGCCGGCGGCCGAACGCCCCACCTCCGCGACGCCCCGCGACCGGGCCCTCGTACACGCTCGCGCCGCGGTGCGGCACGTGCGCGACACTCTGGACGCCGTCGTCGACGACCGCGACGGGCCCGTGCCCGGCGCGCCCGGGCTGCTGCGGCACTGCGCGGACTCCCTGCGGCGCACCGCCTCGTCGTTGCGCGCGGACGTCCGGGACCCGGGCGGCGACGACGCCCTGCACGCGGCGCTGGCCGCCTTCGACGAGGAGCGGGCCCGGGGGCTCGCCCGGGCCACGCCCGGCCGGCTGCGTCGGGACGCCGTGGTCCGGCGGGTGGCGGAAGGGACGCTCGTGGTGGGCGAGGCGGGGCACCTCGCGGCCGGCGGGCGGCTCTCCGCCGCCTGGGACTATCCGGGCAGCCCCTTCGCGTACGCCGGCGTCGGCACGGCGGCGTGGTGGTGGCACCGGCTGGTCGTGCGCATGGCACCGACGTCCGTCCTGTTCCGGAACGCCCTCCGGCTCTCCCTCGCCCTGGCCGCCGCCCGGCTCCTGGTCGGCGCCCTCGAACTGCCGCACGGCTTCTGGGTGCTGCTGACGGTCCTCAGCCTCATGCGCACCTCCGCGGCCGATACCCGGGCCGCGCTGGTGCCCGGCGTCGTCGGGACGGTCGTGGGCGGCGTCCTCGCCACCGGCATGTTGCTCGCCGCGGGCGGCACGACCGCCTTCTACGCCGTCTTCACCCCCTTCTTCCTGCTCGTGGGCCTGACCGTGGGCCCGGTGCTCGGCCCGGCGTGGACCCAGGGCGTGGTGACCGTCGCCCTGGTGCTGATCTTCGGTCAGGTGGCGCCGCCCGACTGGGACCTGCCCGCCGTGCGGCTCCTCGCCGTGCTGGTCGGCGGCGGCATCGGCGCGGTGGCGAGCCTGCTCGCCTGGCCCCGGGGCGCCGCCGGACAGCTGCGGCGCGACATCGCCCGCTTCCTGACCCGCGCCGCCGCGGCGTGCCCGGCCGTGACCGCCCGGCTGGTCCGCCCGCACGACGGCGGGGTCGAGGAGCTGGCGGCGGCGCGGCGGGCCCTGTTCCTCGCCCAGGGGACGTACCTCCAGTACCACATGGAGGCGGCCTCGCGGGACGGCCGGGGCCCGCCCTGGGAGGCGTTCATGCTGCCCGGGTACGCGGCGGTCGGCGGCGGCTCCATGATGCTCGCCCGGCGCCGGGGCGACGCTCCGGCGGCGCTGCCGGCCGCCGCCGGAGCGGAACTGTCCTCCCTGGCCTCGCTGGCGGCGGCCGCGTGCCTGGCCGCCGCGGCGTCCCTCCGCTCCGGCCGGTCCCCCCGGCCGGACCCCGCCGGCGCTCCGCCCGCCGAGGCGTCCGGCGCTCTCCGGTGGGCTGCCGCCGGGCCGGCTTCGTCGGCCCGGGTAGCCGACGTTCTCCTGGTCGCCGACGCGGAGGCGTGGCTGGCGGGGGTGGTACGGGACGCGGGGGCGGCCCGGGGGTGAGGGTGCCCCAGTCCCGCCCCTTCGCCGTTTCCTGGGGCTGCGCCCCAGTCCCCCTTATCGCGGCTTCGCCGCTCGTCCTCAAACGCCGGACAGGCTGGATGGTGCCTGAGCGCCCACTACAGCCCGTCCGGCGTTTGAGGACCTGGCGGCGAAGCCGCGATGCCGGGGTCCGGGGCGCAGCCCTGGAAGAAACGGTGAAAGGGCGGGGCTGGGGCACCTCACACCGATTCGGCCCGCCGCAAGTACACCACCCACGTGACCACCAAACACACCACATACCAGGCCAGAAAGGCCAGATACGCCGGCTCACCGCTGCCGCCACTCAGAAAAGCCTGCCGGAACGCGACATTGATCAGCACACCACCAAGCGCCCCCACCGCCCCCGCGATCCCCATGGCCGCATTCGCCTGCTGATGCGCCACCCGATAAGCCGCCTCGGCCTCCGCCCCCTCCCCCACCCTCCGCCGAGCAGCCGCCCGGTAAAGAGCGGGAATCATCTTGTAAGTCGAGCCGTTCCCAAGCCCGCTCAGAACGAAGAGCAGCACGAACCCCGCCAGGAACAACACCAAGGACCCCTCCCGAGAGGCCACCAGGACGAGAACGGTACTCCCGGCCATGGCGGCGAACGTCCAGAACGTGACCCGCGCGCCACCCCACCGATCGGCCAGCACGCCGCCCAGGGGCCGGATCAACGAGCCCAGCAGCGGCCCCAGGAAGGTGAGGGAAGCCGCCCGGACGGGCGTCGGAAAGTCGTCCGGGAACTGCACGAGGAGCACCTGCCCGAAGGCGAAGCCGAAGCCGATGAACGAGCCGAACGTGCCGATGTAGAGCAGGGAGACGGTCCAGGTGTGCCCTTGCCGGGCCACCTCCCGCAGCGGCCGGCCGGGCGGGCGCGGGCCGGCGAGGTCGTCCATGCGCAGGGCGGCGGCGAGGGCGGCGAGGACGATGAGCGGGATGTAGACGAGGACGACGATCCGGGGGTGCCCGGCGCCCGCCGTGCCGAGCACCAGCAGGCCGAGCAACTGCACGGCGGGGACGCCGATGTTGCCTCCGCCGGCGTTGACGCCGAGGGCGCGGCCCTTGAGGTGCTGGGGGTAGAACGCGTTGATGTTGGCCATCGACGAGGCGAAGTTGCCGCCCCCGATGCCCGCGACGGCGGCCACGAGCAGCAACGTCGAGTAGGAGACGCCCGGTTCGAGGACAACGGCCGCGAGCCCGGTGGGCACGAGGAGGACGGCGGCGCTGATCACCGTCCAGGTCCGGCCGCCGAAGACGGCCACGGCGACGGTGTACGGCAGCCGGAGCGCGCCGCCGACGAGCGTGGGTACCGCCGTGAGCAGGAACTTGCCGGCCGGGTCGATGCCGTACTCGGGGCCGAGGAAGAGGACGAGGACGGACCACAGGCTCCACACCGAGAAGCCGATGTGCTCGCAGAGGACGGAGAGGACGAGGTTGCGCCGGGCGGTCCTGGCACCTCCGGCGGCCCAGAACGCCGGGTCTTCCGGCCGCCAGTCCTCGACGCGCCGGCGGCGGCGCGGTACGGGGGTGGGGGGTGGTTCGGGGGCTTGTGCGACGGTGGGGGTGACGGGGTTCACATGTCCTCCGGGGGCGGTGCGGACGGACGGGTGGGGGATGGTGCGGCGGACGTCCCGGCGAGATGGCCGTCGGACGGCCCGACCGGGCCGTCGCCGGGCGCGTCGGGCACCCCGGTGAGGCGCACGAGCCACACGGGCAGCGCGGCAGGGCCGCCGCCGGGTGCCTCGGGCTCGTCGGGGCAGGCGCCGGAGCGCAGGTCGAAGGCGCGGTGGTACAGGGGCTCGGTCACGACGGTCGCGCCGTCGCGGGTGCCGAGGAGGCCGCGGGACACCACGTACGCGCCGCTGAACGGATCCCGGTTGCCGACAGCGTAGAGCCGTCCGGCCCGGTCCCGGAAGAGCGCCACCTGGTGGCCGCCGACTAGGGCGGCGACCCCGCGTCCGGGGATCAGGACCTCGTAGGCGCAGACGGGGGTCCAGCCGGCGCCGGTGTCGACCTCGACGAGTCGGCGGGCGGTCATCGTGTCACCACCGCGACGGGCTCGGCGGCCCCGACCACCGGCAGGGGAAGGACGGGCGGGTCGGCCGGGCGGATCCGGCCGGGTTCGCCCTCGAAGCGGACGGCCGGGTCGGGGGTGCCGGGCGCGTTGACGAACGAGACGAAGCGGCGCAGCCGTTCGGGGTCGTCGAGGGTGGCGCGCCACTCGTCCTCGTAGGTGGCGACGTGCTGGGCCATGAGGGCGTCGAGGTCGGCGCAGATGCCGAGGGAGTCGTCGACGAGGACGGAGCGCAGCCGGTCGAGTCCGCCCTCCATGCGCGCGATCCAGGGGGCGGTGCGCTCCAGCCGGTCGGCGGTGCGGATGTAGAACATGAGGAAGCGGTCGAGGGTGCGGACGAGGGTGTCGCGGTCGGCGTCGGCGAGGAGGAGTTCGGCGTGGCGGGGGGTCGTGCCGCCGTTGCCGCCGACGTAGAGGTTCCAGCCGGCGGCGGTGGCGATGACGCCGAAGTCCTTGCCGCGGGCCTCGGCGCATTCGCGGGCGCAGCCGCTGACGGCGGCCTTGAGCTTGTGCGGGGAGCGCAGGCCGCGGTAGCGGAGTTCGAGTTCGACGGCGAGGGCCACGGAGTCCTGGACGCCGTAGCGGCACCAGAGCGAGCCGACGCAGGACTTCACCGTGCGCAGGGCCTTGCCGTAGGCGTGTCCCGACTCGAAGCCTGCGTCGACGAGCCGCCGCCAGATGCGCGGGAGCTGGTCGACGGTGGCGCCGAGCAGGTCGATGCGCTGCCCGCCGGTGATCTTCGTGTAGAGGCCGAAGTCGCGGGCGACCTCGCCCAGGACGATGAGTTTCTCGGGGGTGATCTCGCCGGCGGGGACGCGGGGGACGACGGAGTAGGAGCCGTTGCGCTGGAGGTTGGCGAGGAAGTGGTCGTTGGTGTCCTGGAGGGCGGCCTGTTCGCCGTCGAGGATGTGGACGGAGTTGCCCAGGTGGGGGTTGAGGGTGGCGAGGATGGAGGCGACGACGGGTTTGCAGGTGTCACAGCCGTCGCTGCCGTGGGCGTCGCTGCCGTGTTCGTCGATAAGGCGGGAGAAGGAGGTGATGCCGGTGACGCTGATGATGTCGAAGAGTTCGGCGCGGGTGTGGGAGAAGTGTTCGCAGAGGCCCCTGGGGGCGGGCGTGGCGCCGGCGAGGGTGGTCTCGGCGTCGACGAGCTTGGTCAGCATGGAGACGCAGGAGCCGCAGCCGGTGCCGGCGTGGGTCTGCCGCTGGACCGCGCGGACGTCCGCGCAGCCGTGCTCGGTGACGGCGGCGCGGATGCAGCCCTTGGTGACGTTGTGGCAGGAGCAGACGATCGTGCTGTCCGGGAGGCTCTCCGGGCCGGGGGCCGCCGCGCCCGCCGCGGAGGCCGGGAGGAGGAGGCGTTCCGGCGGGGTGGTGAGCGGGGTGCCCGCCTCGGCGAGCGGCCGGAGCACGTCGTAGGCGTCCGTGTCGCCGACGAGGACGCCGCCGAGCAGCCGGCCGTCGGGGGTGACGACGAGCTTCTTGTAGACGCCGTCGCGGCTGTTGGCGTAGCTGACCTCCAGGGCGTCGTCGCCGGTGGCGTGCGCGTCGCCGAAGCTGGCCACGGCGACGCCGAGGAGCTTGAGGCGGGCGGCGGGTTCGGCGCCGGTGAAGCTGCCGTCGCCGCCCGTGATCCGGTCGGCGGCGGCCTCGGCCATGGCGTAGCCGGGGGCGACCAGGCCGTGCACCCGGCCGTCGGCCGTCAGCGCGCACTCGCCGACGGCCCAGACGCGGGGGTCGGCGGTGCGGCACCCCTCGTCGACGACGATGCCGCCGCGCTCGCCGACGGGCAGGCCGCAGGCGCGGGCGAGTTCGTCGCGGGGCCGGACACCGGCGGAGAAGACGACCAGGCCGCAGGGGACGACCGTGCCGTCGGAGAGCGTCACGCTCGCGACGGTTCCGTCCGGCCCGGCCTCGACGGCCTGGGCGCCGACGCCGGTGTGCACGACGACGCCGAGCTCCTCGATCTTGCGGCGCAGGGCGGCGCCGCCGCCGTCGTCGACCTGCGCGGCCATCAGCCGCGGCGTGAACTCGACGACGTGCGTCTCCAGCCCCAGCGCGCGCAGCGCCCCCGCCGCCTCCAGACCGAGCAGCCCGCCGCCGACGACGAGCCCGGTGCGCACGGCTCCGGCGCGGGCGCGGAGGGCGTCCAGGTCGTCGAGGGTGCGGTAGACGAAGCAGCCGGGGGTGTCCCGGCCGGTGACGGGCGGGACGAAGGGGCGGGATCCGGTGGCCAGGACGAGGGTGTCGTACGCGTGGACCGCGCCCGAGCGGGTGGTGACCTTCCGGGCGGTCCGGTCGACGGCCGTGACGGGATCCCCGAGGTGGAGCTCGACGCCGGGGCGTTCCGCGAACTCCTGGGGCCAGAGGGAGAGTTCCGCCTCGGTGACGCCGGTGAGGTACGAGGTGAGCCGGACGCGGTCGTAGGCGGGGCGCGGCTCCTCCGCGAGGACGGTGACGCGGGGCGCGGCATGGGCCGCGTCCGCACCGAGGCCGTCCGCGCGCCGGGCGAGCGCTTCGAGGAAGCGCTGGCCGACCATGCCGTGGCCGATGAGTACGAGGTGGGGCGGGGTGGTGCTGGGGGTGGTCATGCGGCGGGTCCGCCTTTCGGGATCGTCAGCGGGTGGTGGGGGTGAGGCGACGGCGTCTTCGGCGTCCTTGATGGTCGGTGGTCGGTCTCGGGTCCCGGCGTCGGCGGCGGGGGTGTGTCACCGGGGTCCGCGGCGCGCGGCGGACCGGCGTCGCCGGGGGCCTCCGTTGTCCTCGGCGACCCCGGCGACTTCGGCGGGGAGGGCGGGGCGGGCGGGGACGGCTGTTTCAGCCGGTGTGACGGGAGGCGTGGCGGGCCGGCGCCCACCGGCCCCTTGGGTGCTCTCCGTGTCCGTGGGGCCCCGGCATCTCGGGCGTCTCCAGCGTCCCCGGCGTCCCCCGCGTGCCCGCCGGGAAGAACGGTCCGGCTGGTGCGGAGCAGTGCGAGCAGCCCTTTCCGCGCGGTCCCGGCCGCCGGAGGACGGTCACCCCGGCCGCCACCAGGCCATGGCCCCGGCGCCTCATGGGTATCCCTCGCCCACGAGCGGTTCCGAGGCGTCCCCCGCCACCGGCTCGGACGCGCGGCCCTCTCGCCGGCCCCTCCGCGCCAGTGCGCCGCCGGCACGTTCCGGACCGCCGCGAACAGCCGGGCGTGCGCCGTGCCGTCCGTCCGCCGTACCGCGGAAGCCCGGAGCCACGCCTCCGCCGACGGATCGTCCACCACCCGGGCGACGGTCGAGCACCGCTCCGGCCGCCGGGTCGCACCCCTGGTCCCTCATGGGTAGCTCTCCCCCACGAGCAGGTCCAAAGCGTCCCCCGCCGGCGGTTCGCCGCGCGTCACGGCGTCCCCGACCTCACCGACGGCCGTGAGGTCGCCGACGAGGATCGCGCCGACGGGCACGCCCGCGCGGAGCACCAGCTTCCGGTAGGTGCCGCGGGTGGCGTCGGCCAGGCTGACGACTTCGGTGTCGTCGCACGAAGCCGTGGAGTCCCCGAACGCGGCCACGTCCAGAGGCCCGGCCACGAGCCGGAGGAGGACGGGAGGGGCAGGGCACCGGGGCTCCGCCCTGGTCCCGGAGAGCCGGGCGGCGAGCGCGGCGGCCAACGCGTCGGCCTGTTCCCAGGCGGCCTCCGCCCGGCCGTGCAGGAGGTTCCGGTGCTCGGCGCAGTCGCCGATCGCGTACACGTGCGGGGCGGAGGTGGCGAGGGTGTCGTCCACGACGACGCCGGTGGAGACGGCGAGGCCGGCGGCCCGGGCGAGTCCCGTGCGGGGGCGGACCCCGCAGGCGAGGACGGCGGTCCGGGCGTCGATCCGCGTCCCGTCGGACAGCCGGAACCCGCTGATCCGGCCGTCGTCGCCGAGCACCTCGGCGGCGCCTTGATCGTGATGCACGGTGACGCCGAGCGAGGCGAGCGTCCGGCGCACGGTCCCGGCGGCCCCCGCGTCCAGGTACCGGTCCATCAAATACGGGCCACTATGCACCAGATGAACAACGACTCCCGTCCCGGCGAGGGCCTGCGCCGTCCCGACGCCGAGGACTCCCCCGCCGACGACGACGGCCGCCCCGCCCGCCCGGGCGTCCGCCGTGATCCGGGCCCGGTCGCCGAGGGTGCGCAACGGATGGACCCCGCCCTTGAGAGCGCCGGAGGCGGTGTACAGCCCGGGCAGGTCCGGCAGGACGGGCGCGGCGCCGGTGGCCAGGACGAGGGTGTCGTAGGCCGCGCTCTCCCCGCCGGCCGTACGCAGGGTCCGCGCGTCCGGGTCGACCGCGACGACCTCGGTACCGGTACGGACGACCGCCCCGCCGGTGGGAAGCGCGAGGGCGCCGGACGGGTACCGGCCGCCCAGCAGACCGGCGAGAAGGGCCCGATTGTAGGGCGCGTACGGCTCCGCCCCGTACAACGTGACCCGCACCCTCCCCTCCGGCACGAGCGCGAGCACCTGCCGCGCGAACCGGGCGGCGGCCATGCCCGCACCGACGACGGCGATCCGGTGAGGGACGCGGCGGCGGGGCACGGCTCGGACGGCGGGCCGGACACCGGTCGCTCCGCCCGGCCTCCGCGCCCCCGCGACGGCCCCGCTCACCGCTCCTCCCCCGCACCCGCACCCGCGTCCGCCGCCTCCACCCGGACCGCGCACACCTTGAACTCGGGCATGCGGGAGACGGGGTCGAGGGCGGGGTTGGTGAGGGTGTTGGCGCGGCCGGGGCCGGGCCAGTGGAAGGGCATGAAGACGGTGTCCGGGCGGATGCGGTCGGAGACCCGGGCGGGGGCGGTGACGGTTCCGCGCCGGCTGGTGACGGTCAGCGGGGCGCCCTCGGCGACGCCCAGCCGGGCCGCGAGGCGCGGGTGCAGCTCGACGAACGGGCCGGGCGCCGCCCGCTGGAGTTCCGGGGTGCGGCGCGTCTGGGCGCCGCTCTGGTAGTGGGCGAGGACGCGCCCGGTGGTGAGGCGCAGCGGATACTCCGCGTCCGGTTCCTCGGCGGCGGGCCGGTGGGAGACGTCGGCGAACCGGGCGCGGCCGTCCGGGGTGGCGAACCGGTCGTGGAACAGCCGCGGGGTCCCGGGGTGCGGGCGCCTGCCTACCTCGGCGCTCGGGCACGGCCAGAAGACGCCGTCCTCCGCCCGGATCCGCGCGTAACTGATCCCGGAGTAGTCGGCCTGGCCGCCGGCGGACGCCTCCCGCAGCTCCTCGAAGACCTCCTCGGCCGCGGTCGGGAACCCCTTTTCCACGCCGAGGCGTTCGGCGAGCCCGTGCAGGACGTCGAGGTCGGTCCGGACGCCGGGCGGCGGGGCGAGGGCCGCCCGGCGGAGGATCACCCGGCCTTCCAGGTTGGTCATCGTGCCCTCCTCCTCGGCCCATTGGGCGGTCGGCAGGACGACGTCGGCGAGTTCGGCGGTCTCGGACCGGACGACGTCGCAGACGACGAGGGAGTCCAGGGCGCGCAGCCGCTCGGTGACGTGAGAGGCGTGCGGGGCGGAGACGACCGGGTTGGAGCCCATGAGCAGCAGCGCGCGGACGCCGCCGTCGGTGCCGAGAGTGTCGAGGAGTTCGTACGCGGACCGGCCGGGACCGGGGAGGGTGTCGGGGTCGACGCCCCACACCCGGGCGACGTGCGCGCGGGCCGCCGGGTCGGTGATGGACCGGTAGCCGGGCAACTGGTCGGCCTTCTGGCCGTGTTCGCGGCCGCCCTGGCCGTTGCCCTGCCCGGTCAGGCAGCCGTAGCCGCTGAACGGCCGGCCGGCGTGGCCCGTCGCCAGGCAGAGGTTGATCCACGCGCCGACGGTGTCCACGCCCTTGCTGTGCTGCTCGCCGCCGCGCGCGGTGAGGACCATGCCGGTGGGCGCGTCGCAGAACAGCTCCACCGCCCGGCGCAGCGCGGCCACCGGAACGCCGGTGATCCGCTCCACCCGTTCCGGCCAGTGCGCCATGGCCGCCGCGTGGGCCTGCTCCCAGCCGGTGGTCCGGGCGGCGACGAACTCCTCGTCCACCCGCCCCTCCGCGACGACCAGGTGGAGCAGGCCGAGGGCGAGCGCGAGGTCCGTGCCGGGGGCCGGGCGCAGGTGCAGGTCGGCGGTCTCGGCGGTCCGGGTGCGGCGCGGGTCGACGACCACCAGCTTTCCGCCGGCCGCCTGTTGGCCCTGGAAGTAGCGCATGGCGGGCGGCATGGTGTCGGCGGGGTTGCCGCCGACCAGGATGAGGCAGCCGGTGCGGGCGATGTCCGCGAGCGGGAACGGCAGCCCCCGGTCGAGGCCGAACGCCGCCCGCTGGGCCGCGGCGGCGGACGACATGCAGAACCGGCCGTTGTAGTCGATGTTGGCCGTGCGCAGCACGACCCGGGCGAACTTGCCGAGCAGGTACGCCTTCTCGTTGGTGAGCCCGCCGCCGCCGAACACGCCCGCCGCGTCCCGCCCGTACCGCGCGGCCGCGTCGGCGAGCCCGCCGGCGGCGCGGTCCAGCGCCTCGTCCCAGTCCGCCTCCCGCAGCCGGCCGGTGCGCCGGTCGCGGACGAGCGGCGCGGTCAGCCGGACGCCGGGAGCGAGCACGGCCGTGGCCGAACGCCCCTTTCCGCACAGTGCCCCGCGGTTGACGGGGAACTCGGGCCGCTCCTCCACCGCCACACCGGGGCCGTCCGGGGGCGGGGAGACGACACGGCGCAACCGCATGCCGCACTGCAGGGAGCAGTACGGGCAGTGGGTGTCGGCCGGCTGTGCTGCTGGGGTCATGCCGGTAAGCGTCATCCGCCCTCATTACCACCGTGATACAGCGACGTTGCCACTCGCTCACGTCCCCCACACCCCGGGCGGTACCCGATGTGCGCCGCCCGACACATTCCCGTACGAAAGCACGCGCGGTCCTAACGCCCCCGTGACGGCGGCGCAACGACCGCTTAATGACCGTCGGCGAATCTCGGCCCATGGGAACAGCCGCACCGGGAGCCACCGATGAGCCGACCGGACCGCTCGGACCGCTCGGACCGCTGACGGGCCTCACCGTGGGCGTCACGGCGGACCGCCGCCGCGACGAACTCGCCGCCCTCCTGCTCCGCCGCGGCGCCTCGGTGACCGTCGCCCCCGCCCTGCGCATGGTGCCCCTCGCCGACGACGCGCTGCTCCGCGCCGCCACCGAGGCGTGCCTCGCCCGCCCGGTCGACTACGTGGTGGCGACCACGGGCGTCGGCTGGCGCGGCTGGATGAGCGCCGCCGAAGGGTGGGGCCTCGCCGAGGCCCTCCTCGGCGCCTGCCGGGAGGCCGCCGTGCTCAGCCGCGGCTCGAAGACGACCGGGGCGCTGCGCGCCTGCGGGCTGCGCGAGGAGTACGCGCCGGAGTCCGAGACGATGGACGCGGTCCTCGCCTGGCTGCTCGCCCGCGACCTGGGCGGACGCCACGTCGTGGTCCAGGAACACGGCGCTCCGCTCGCCGGTTTCGCCGACGCGCTGCGCGCCCGGGGCGCCGTCGTGACCGTCCTCCCCGTCTACCGCTGGGGCCCGCCCGAGGACCCCGACGCCGTCCGCCGGCTCGCCGCCCGGACCGTCCGCCGGGAGATCCACGCGCTCCCTTTCACCAGCTCGCCGGCGATCGAGGCGTTCCTGACCGCGGCGGGCCCGGACCGGGACCACGTCCTGTCCGCCCTCCGCCGGGACGTCCTCCCGGTCTGCATAGGCCCCCTCTGCGCCCGCCCCCTCCTCACGGCCGGAGTCCCCTGCGCCTGGCCGGACCGCGGCCGCCTGGGCTCCCTCGTCCGCGTCCTCACCACCGAACTCACCCGCCGCCACCGCCACGAACTGGCCACCCCCGCGGGCCCCCTGACCATTCAAGGCACCGCCGTCCTCACCGCCGACACCCTCCTCCACCTCCCTCCCCTCCCCGCCGCCCTCCTCGCAGCCCTGGCCGAACGCCCGGGAACCGTCCTCAGCCGCACGGAACTCGTACGACGCCTCTGGCCAACGGCGGCCCCGGGAGGCGACGACCAGCAGCACGCGCTGCGGGCACTGGAGACGACGGTGGGGAGGCTGCGGGGGGCGTTGGGGGCGTACGGAGGTGTGGTGGGGACGGTGACGAAGAGGGGGTATCGGTTGGTGGGGACGGGGGTGGGGGGTTAGGGGGCGGGCCCCCGCGGTGCGGGGACGGCATGGAGCGGTACGGCTCGGCGACCATCTGCTCGGGGCGACCCCCGCATGCGCGGGGACCACGCCAGGGCGACCCGCATGAAGTCCTCGCGGGCTGGACCACCCCCGCATGCGCGGGGACCACTTCTCCGGGACCATGTGGCAGGAGAAGTCCGGGGGACCACCCCCGCGTGCGCGGGGACCACTTGCGGCAAGAGTTCTTCGAATTCAAGCCTTCGGGACCACCCCCGCGTGCGCGGGGACCACAGGGTCCGAGCTGGGGCTTTACCCAGCTTCACCCCCGTTTTTACTCACTTTCGCCGAGCGCGACATATAGCGCAATAAGGTCAAGTCGCCCAGCTGCACTGCCAAGCCCCCGCCGCCCCCCGACGACCCCAACCTCACGCAGCCGCCGACCCCCGGTCCACCGCCGTGACCAGCATCGCACCGATGGGAATCAGCTGGTGGTTCAGCGCGTCAAGCGCCTGCCGCTCCGTCTCCGGGATGTGCCACTCCTCCCACCACCCGGCCTCTTCCACCGAGCAGGCCTCGAAGGCCTCGGCTTCCCACGCGCGCAGCAGGTCGGCGGCGTAGGGGACGGCCGGGCGGGCCTGGTGGGCGTAGGCCTCCAGGAGGGCGATCATGTGGCTGTCCGGGAGGTAGCCGCGCCAGGCGGCGAGGAGGCTGTCGGCGATGCCGACGACGTCCTCCAGCCACAGCACGTGCTCGGTCACCCAGCCCTGCGGATGGGGGCAGGGGGGCATGCCGGGGAGCAGGCGGCGCTGGAGCTCCTCGCGGCGGCGGAAGAAGTCCTTGCCCAGGGCGACCTCCTCACTGGTGGGCAGCCAGGCGTTCCGACTCAGGGCGGTCACGGCGGCATCGAAGGGATGGGTCGTCATTCCGCCAACCCTACGTGGTGGGGAGTGCCCCTCGGGAGGGGAGGTTGTGCCTGTTCAGGGGTGGTTCGGCGGCGGTGTGACGGCACGTCGGCGAGCGGCCCGCCCGGCTCGTGGCCGGCGGGCCGACGGTCGGCGTGGGCGTCCGCCACCTTACGGGCCAGGGCGTTCAGTTCACGGACGGTCCGTTCCGGTTCCCGCCGGAGAGGCCGAGAGGCCGTCGGAGCACAGCGGATACCGGTCAGCCGTCCGTACGTCGCACAGACGGATGTCGGCGACGACCCGTTCGCTCACGCTCAAGGCCCTGAGCGGCAGCGCCCGTTACGGGCGGGAGGCGGCCTCCGCGGGAACGGGCCCGCCGTAGAACCCCCGACTAGCGTGGAGGCGCACCCCACCCACCACACCATCAAGGAACCACGCCATGGCAACCGCCGTCCTCTACCCGCCGATCGACCCGTTCGACGAAGGGATGCTCGACGTCGGCGACGGCAACCGCGTCCACTGGGAGGTGTGCGGCAGGCCGGACGGGAGGCTGGCGCTCGTCGTGCACGGCGGGCCGGGGTCCGGCTGTTCGCCGGGGGCGCGGCGGTTCTTCGATCCGGGCCGCTACCGCGTCGTCCTCTTCGACCAGCGCGGCTGCGGCCGCAGTACGCCGCACGCCTCCGACCCGTCGACCGACATGCGGCACAACACCACCCACCACCTGATCGCCGACATGGAACGGCTGCGCGAGCACCTGGGGATCGAGCGGTGGACGCTGTTCGGCGGCTCATGGGGGTCCACGCTGATCCTCGCCTACGCCGAGCGGCATCCGGAGCGGGTGGCGGAGATCGTGATCACGGGGGTCACCACCACCCGCCGGTCGGAGATCGACTGGCTCTACCGGGGCGCCGCCCGCTTCTTCCCCGAGCAGTGGGAGCGCTTCCGGGACGGCGTCCCGGCGGCGGACCGCGGCGGGGACCTGATCGCCGCGTACGCCCGGCTGACGGAGCACCCGGACACGGCCGTACGGGAGAAGGCCGTCCGCGACTGGTGCGCGTGGGAGGACGCGGTGGTCTCCGCGGAGCCGGACGCCAAACCCGGCGCCGCTCCCGCGCCCTACACCGGGCGGCCGCCGCGGGCCCGCCTCGGCTTCGTCCGGATCGCCGCCCACTACTTCGCGCACGGCGCCTGGCTGGAGGAGGGCGCGCTGCTGCGGGACGCGCACCGGCTGGCCGGAATTCCGGGGGTGCTGCTGCACGGCCGGTTCGATGTCGCCGGGCCGTTGGGGACGGCCTGGGAACTGGCCAGGGCCTGGCCGGACGCCCGGCTGGTCGTCGTCTCCGACTCGGGCCACCTGGGCAGCGAGACCCTCCGCGCGGAGGCCCGCGCGGCGCTCGACCGGTTCGTCGCCGGGTAGCGGTGGGGTCACCGGGTCACGGGCAGTTCCCGCGGCCCCCGCACCAACAGCCCCGGCCGGTACGGGAGAAGCCCCGGCTCGGTGGCGAGGCGCAGCCCCGGCAGCGCGTCGAAGAGCAGCGGCAGGGCGACCGTCGCCTCCAGCCGGGCCAGCCGGGCGCCGAGGCAGAAGTGCGGGCCGTGGCCGAACGCGGCGTGGG
>NZ_JAIQLH010000222.1 GCF_020037025.1 Streptomyces huiliensis
CAGAAGTGCGGGCCGTGGCCGAACGCGGCGTGGGCGGCGGCCCGTTCGGCACCGGGCAGGTAGCGGCCGGGCCGGAACGCGTCCGGGTCGGGGAAGCGGCCGGGGTCGCGGTTGGCGGCGGCGAGGACGACGAGGACCGAGGCGCCGGGGGGTATGACCGCTCCCCCGCCGAGGTCCACCTCTTCCGTGGTCCGCCGCCAGGTGGTCCCCTCCAGCGGGCTGGCGTGTCTGAGGGTCTCCTCGGCGACGGCGTCCCAGTGCCGCCCGGTGCGGTCCCGCCGTGCGGCGGCGAGTTCGTCGGGGTGGGTGAGCAGCAGCAGGGCGGCGGAGGCGAGGAGGTTCATGGTCGTCTCGTAGCCGGCGAACAGCAGCAGAAACGCCATGGCGAGGAGTTCGGCGTCGCCCAGCCCGCCGCCGTCCGGGCCGCCTCCCTCCCCAGCGTCGTGCACGAGGGAGCTGAAGAGGTCGTCGCCGGACGCGCGCCGCTTGTCCGCGATGAGCGCGGTGAAGTAGGCGTGCAGGGCGGTCCAGGCCGCGTCCACCGCACCGGGGGCGAGCGCGTCGGCGGGCGATCCGACGCGGTACGTCCAGTCCCGCAGGTCGGCGCGGTCGGCCTCGGGGACGCCCAGGACCTCGCCGATGACGAGGACGGGCAGCGGGAAGGCGAATGCGTCGACGAGGTCGGCGGTGCCGTCGCGGTCCAGCCGTCCGGCGAGGTCCCCGGCCAGGCCGGCGGCCAGCCGTGCGATGCGCGGCCGGAGGGCGTCGACGCGGCGCGGGGTGAACGCGGCGGTGGTGAGCCGGCGGAGCCGGGTGTGGTCGGGGGCGTCGGAGTTGAGCATGTGACGGGCGAGGCAGGCCTGGGCGCGGCGGGCGGGCGAGTCGGGCCGGGGGCGGCCGGCGGCTTGAGGGGGCACGTTGGAGAAGCGGGGGTCGGCCAGCACGGCCCGGGCTTCCCGGTAGCCGGTCACCAGCCAGGCGTGCGTGCCGTTGGCGAGTTCCACCCGCACCGCAGGGCCGCGGGCACGCAGCCGCGCGTAGTACGGGTAGGGGTCGCGCGCGAAGGCGGGGTCCGCCGGGTTCAGGAGATCGGCCACCCGCTCATCCTCACCGACGGACGGACCCGCGCGCCGGTGCGGCGAGGGTCAGCGCGAACCGGCCCGCCCTGTGGGATCCCTACAAAGCGGACCGCCGGCTCTGGACCGGGCGGCGGCCGTTGTCAGACCCCCCTGCCATGCTGTCGGCATGATCCTGCAAGCGTGTCTCAACGGTTCCCGTGACCGGCGGGAGCACCCGGGCCTGCCCGTCACGGCCGCCGAACTGGCGGTGGCGGCACGGGAGGCGGTCGCCGCCGGGGCGGTGGACCTCCATGTGCACCCGAAGGACGCGGCCGGCGCCGACACCCTCGACCCGGCGGCCGTCGCCGAGGTGGTCGGGCGGGTACGGGCCGCCGTGCCGGGCGTGCCGGTCGGGGTCACCACCGGCGCGTGGGCCGCGCCCGACCCCCGGATACGGGCCGCGCTCGTCCGCTCGTGGACGGTCCTGCCGGACCACGCGTCCGTCAACTGGCACGAGGAGGGCGCCGATACGGTCGCCGCCGCGCTGGCGGAGCGCGGCGTCAGCGTCGAGGCGGGTCTGTTCTCGGGCACGGACGCGGTGGCCCGCTTCCGCGCTTCGCCGTTCGCCGGTCGCGCCGGCTCGGTGCTGCGGATCCTGGCGGAGGTCACCGACACCGACGCCGGCACCGCGGAGCGGTCGGCCCGCGCGCTGCTGGACGCGCTGGGCACGGACCCGGCCGCGCCCGTCCTCCTCCACGGCGAGGACGGCGGCGCCTGGCCCGTGCTCCGGCTGGCCCTGCGTCAGGGCCTGTCGACGCGCGTCGGCCTGGAGGACGTCCTCCACCTCCCGGACGGCTCCCCGGCCACCGGGAACGCGGCGCTGATACGGGCGGCGGCGGCCGCGGCCGTCGCCTCGGGTGCCGTGCCCGGAACCGGTGGGTGACGGCCACCGCCCCCACCCCCGGCTCCGGTCCCGTCCCGGTCCCGAGGCCGGCGGGTCTACCGCCCGGCCGGGGCCAGCGTGCCGCAGTTCGTCTTGTAGCGGGCCACGACGTAACCGTCGATCTCGCCGCCCCAGTCGACGCACTTGCCCTTGGCGTCGAGGTGGACCGGCCCCGAGTAGGAGGTGAAGAAGCCGTACTGCTCCTGCTTCGACCTCAGGTCCTTGTTGCGCTGGATCCAGGAGCCCACCCACAGCTTGGAACCGTTCGAGCCGTTGCGCTTGGTGACCACGCAGTTCTTGCCGTTGGCGGAGTTGTAGGTCAGGAAGACCGCGCCGCGGTCCGGGATCGGGATCTGGTTGACCAGCGTGTATCCGGCGCCGCACTCCTTGTTGTACGCGGCGGTGGCGCGGGCCGGGGCGGCGGCGGACGTTCCTGTGCCCGCCACCAGTGCGGTGACGGTGGTGGCGGCGAGCAGCGTGGCTCCGGCGACGCGGGCACGTACAGCACGCTTCACTGTGTCCTCCCTGGAAGTCTCGGGTCGCATGGTGCCTGTCGGTGGACGTACGCGGGACGGCCGTCTCCGTGCCCGTACAGACACCCCACCCCCGGGAGGGGTTGCACACCCCTTCGCCCCCAGGGTGCGGAACCGGCCACCGCGCCGCACGGGCCGCACGGGCCGCACGGGCGGCAGGGGTGACGCCGGCCGGTCACGTCCGACGGCCGGGCCACAGCCAGCGGGAGGCGAAGACGGCCAGGCCGCCGCCGGCCAGGTTCAGGGCCACCCGCACCGCCGTCGCGTACCAGGGCACCGGTTCGTCGAAGTCGCTGAGGAGGAGCAGCAGCGCGGGCGAGGCCAGCGCCCAGTAGACGTAGTCGACGGGGCGGAAGGTGTAGGCGGCCGCACCGAAGACGCCGACGAGCGCCGCCACCGCGTACGGGCCGGGTCCGCTGAGCAGGAGCAGCGCGGCGGCCACGCCGCCGAGGCTGTTGCCCAGCAGGCGCTTGGCGAACTTGCTCCGGGTCTCCTCGGGCGTGGGCCGCAGCGTCAGGAGGAGCGACGTCACGAACCAGTGCCCCTCGCCCCAGAGCGCACCCTGCACCCCGGTGACGGCCACGGCCCCGGCGGTGAGCACACCGAGCCGGGCTGCGTGCCGCAGCTTGCCTGCGGGCGCCGGTGCGGGCGGGGAGGAGGGCGAGGCCGGCGGGTTCCCCTCGGCGCCGGGCGGAGTGCCGCTGCCCGGGGGCGGCCCTGCCGCCGTCACGGGCGGCCCGGTGCCGCCGGAAGGCGATCGCGCCGCCCCCTGGCATGGCCCGCCCCCTCCGGCGGCAGTCCCTCCGGCGGCAGGTCCTTCTCCGCCCGAGGGCGTCCGGTCCGCTCCGGTGGTGAGGCCCTCCCTGCCGGTCGGCGGCCCATCCGGGTCCCCGGGGGCCCGCCCGGTGCCGTCGCGTGGCAGCTCGGCCTCGGCCGCTCGCCGGGGTCCGGCACCCGCCCGCCCGTCGTCCGCCGGCGCCCGCCGCCGGAGGGGCAGCAGCAGGGCCGACGTCCAGACGCAGCCGACCAGTTGCGCGAGGCCCGGAAGCGGCAGCCCCTCGGGCGGAGCTCCGTCAGTACCGGTGATGCCCGTGAGCAGCACGGCCAGGGCCGCCGTGGGGCCCACGCGGGGGAGCAGCGCTCCGATGAAGGCGGTGGTGCCGACGCCGAGGGTCAGGGCGAGGGCGCCGCTGCCCGCGAGGGCGGTGTAGACGCCCGCGACGGTCGTCCAGGCGGCGCGGACGGCCAGGTGGCGGGCGCGTTCGGCGCGCCCGGCGGCCTCCGGGAAAGGCATGGCGAGCAGGACGGCCGGCAGGGCGACGGCCGCGCCGGTTCCGGGGTGGCCGGTCGCGGTGCCGGCGACGAGCGGCACCGCGAGCGCGACGCCGGCGGCG
>NZ_JAIQLH010000223.1 GCF_020037025.1 Streptomyces huiliensis
AGAACCTGGCCATCAAGTGACCGGGCCGGTCGCCGTCCTGGTCGGCCCGCCCGGAGCCGGGAAGTCGACCATCGGAGCGCTGCTCGCCGAGCGGCTCGGCACCGGCTACCGGGACACCGACGCCGACATCGAGCGGACCGCGGGCAAGCCCATCCCGGAGATCTTCCTGGAGGAGGGCGAGCCGCACTTCCGCGAGCTGGAGCGGCAGGCCGTGCGCGCCGCCGTGGCGGAGCACCCCGGGGTGCTCTCGCTCGGCGGCGGCGCCGTCATGGACCCGGACACCCGGGAGCTGCTCAAGGGGCTGCCCGTCGTCTTCCTCGACGTCGACCTGGCCGACGCCGTCCGCCGCGTGGCGCTGGACGCCCCGCGCCCGCTGCTCGCCGTCAACCCGCGCAAGCGGTGGCGGGAGCTGATGGAGGCCCGCCGTCCGCTCTACACCGAGGTCGCCCGGGTCGTCGTCGCGACCGGAGGCCGCAGCCCGGCCGAGGTCACCGACGCGGTACTCGACAGCCTGCGGCCGCCCGGTGCCCGTATCCACGACACCTCGCAGTGAGGAACGCATGACCGACGCACCCACCCGTATCCAGGTCGCCGGCACCGCCGGGACCGCGCCGTACGAGGTCCTGATCGGCCACCGGCTGCTGGGCGAACTGCCCGCGCTCATCGGCACCGAGGCCCGGCGCGTGGCCGTCCTGCACCCGGAGGCGCTCGCCGAGACCGGCGAGGTGCTCCGCGCCGACCTGGCCGAGCAGGGCTACGAGGCCATCGCCATCCAGGTCCCGAACGCCGAGGAGGCCAAGACCGCCGAGGTCGCCGCCTACTGCTGGAAGGCGCTCGGCCAGTCCGGCTTCACCCGTACCGACGTCGTCGTCGGCGTCGGCGGCGGTGCCACCACCGACCTGGCCGGCTTCGTCGCCGCCACCTGGCTGCGCGGCGTGCGCTGGATCGCGGTGCCCACCACCGTGCTGGCCATGGTCGACGCGGCCGTCGGCGGCAAGACCGGCATCAACACCGCCGAGGGCAAGAACCTCGTCGGCGCCTTCCACCCGCCGGCCGGCGTGCTGTGCGACCTGTCCGCGCTGGAGTCGCTGCCGGTCAACGACTACGTCAGCGGGCTCGCCGAGGTCATCAAGGCCGGCTTCATCGCCGACCCGGTGATCCTCGACCTGATCGAGAGCGACCCCGCGGCCGCCCGCACCCCGTCCGGCGCGCACACCGCCGAGCTGATCGAGCGGGCCATCCGGGTCAAGGCCGACGTCGTCTCCCAGGACCTCAAGGAGTCCGGCCTCCGCGAGATCCTCAACTACGGCCACACCCTCGCCCACGCCATCGAGAAGAACGAGCGGTACAACTGGCGGCACGGCGCGGCCGTCGCGGTCGGCATGGTCTTCGCCGCCGAGCTGGGCCGGATCGCCGGGCGGCTGGACGACGCGACGGCCGACCGGCACCGCGCGGTGCTGGAGTCCGTCGGGCTGCCGGTGACGTACCGGGGCGACCAGTGGCCCAAGCTGCTGGAGACGATGAAGATCGACAAGAAGACGCGGGGCGACCGGCTGCGGTTCATCGTGCTCGCCGGGCTGGCGAAGCCGGTGGTGCTGGAGGCTCCGGATCCGGCGATGCTGCTGGCCGCACACGCTGAGATCGCGGCATGAGCGGCGTGAGCGGGGCCCGGCGGGTCCTGGTGCTCAACGGGCCGAACCTCGGGCGGCTCGGCTCCCGTGAGCCCGACGTGTACGGGTCCACCTCGTACGCCGGGCTCGTCGAGGAGTGCACCAAGCTCGGGGCCGAGCTCGGCTTCGACGTCGACGTGCGGGAGACCAACGACGAGGGCGAGCTGGTCCGCTGGCTGCACGAGGCGGCGGACGGGCGGGTGCCCGTCGTCATCAATCCCGGGGCTTTCACGCATTATTCGTATGCGATGCGGGATGCCGCCTCTCAGCGGACCGCGCCGCTGATCGAGGTGCACATCTCCAATCCGCATGCGCGGGAGGCTTTCCGGCACACCTCCGTGATCTCGGAGGTGGCGTCCGGGACGATCGCCGGGTTCGGGGTCGGGTCGTACCGGCTCGCGTTGCGGGCGCTCGCCGAGGAACTCCGCGGCTGAGTGGAGCGTCTGGGTTGAGGGGGTAGGGTGCCCCGGTCCCGCCCTTACACCGTTTCCTGGGGCTGTCGCCCCAGACCCCGAAAGCGCGCTTCGCGCGGTTGTCCTCAAACGCCGGACGGGCTGAACCAGCCTGTCCGGCGTTCGTGGACGCGCACCACACGAACCCACCGCACGAGACGGAGTGCCACCGGATGCAGTACCCAGTGGGACAGCCGCTACCGCCCGCCCACCCTCCGATGCCCGTGGACCCCACCACCGCCCCTGTCGCGGTGCTCCTGATCGGGCCGGCCGGGGCGGGGAAGACGACGGCGGCGCGGCACTGGGCCGACACCCGTCGGGTGCCGACGGCGCACATCAGCCTGGACGACGTCCGGGAATGGGTGCGGGCCGGCTTCGCCGACCCGCAGGCGGGGTGGAACGACCGGTCGGAGGCGCAGTACCGGCTGGCCCGCCGCACGTGCGGTTTCGCCGCCCGGAACTTCCTGGCCAACGGCATCTCGTGCATCCTCGACGACGCGGTCTTCCCGGACCGGCCCGCCGTCGGCCTGGGCGGCTGGAAGCGGCACATCGGCCCCGGCCTGCTGCCCGTCGTCCTGCTGCCGGGGCTCGACGTGGTGCTGGAGCGCAACGCCGAGCGCCGGGGCAACCGCCGGCTGGGCGACGAGGAGGTGGCGCGCATCCACGGACGCATGGCCGGCTGGTACGGCTCCGGCCTGCCGATCATCGACAACTCGCAGCAGGACGTCGCCACCACCGCCCGGCTCATCGACGAGGCCGTCGCCCGCTCCTTCGCCACCCCGCCCGCCTGGTAGGCGGCGCCCGTTCGCCGCACCCCGGTCGGACGCGCCGGAGCGGCCGGTTCCGGCCGCCGTACGTACGCTCGGGGCATGTCCGACGTGTACGCGGCGCGCCGTTCCCGGCTGCTGGAGCGGTGCCTGGCGAACGGGAGCGAGGCCGCGCTGGTGAGCGGCGCGGCCAACGTCCGCTACCTGGCGGGCCACGCCCCGGCCGGGGCCGCCCTGCTGGTCGGGCCCGTGCACGACGTGCTGCTCTGCGCCTCGGACCCCTTCGACGCCGCGTCGGCCGCGCGGCCCGCCGGCGATCTGCGCGTCTTCGTCCTGCCCGGCACGGACGGCGACCCGGCCGTCGCGGGCGCCGAACGGGCGGCCGCGGCCGGAGCCGGCTCGCTGGCGGTGGAGGAGCACCACCTGACCGTACGGCGCCACCGCGCCCTGGGGGCCGTCGCGCCGGGGCTCCGGCTGGACGACCTGGGGCCGGCCGTGGAGCAGCAGCGGCTGGTGAAGGACGAGGAGGAGATCTCCTGCCTGCGGATCGCCGCCGAGATCGCCGACCAGGCGCTGGGGGAGCTGCTGGAGTCCATCCTGGTCGGCCGGACCGAGCGGCACCTCGCCCTGGAGCTGGAGCGCCGCCTGGTGGACCACGGCGCGTCCGGCCCGGCGTTCCCGACCTCGGTGGGGACCGGGCCCGACTCCGGGCTGGCCGGACACGTACCGTCGGACCGGCGGGTCGAGGAGGGCGACTTCCTCTCCGTCTGCCTGGGCGCCGACTACCGCGGCTACCACAGTGAGATCGCCCGTACCTTCGTCATCGGCACGTCTCCTGCCGACTGGCAGATCGAGCTCTACGAGCAGGTGTTCGCGGCCCAGCGGGCCGGGCGGGAGGCGCTGTCGCCCGGGACGCCGTACCGGGACGTGGACCGCGCGGCACGGCGCGTTCTGGAGGCCGCGGGGCACGCCGAACGGCTCGGACCGAGGATCGGGCACGGGGTCGGACTCGAAAACGGCGAGGACCCTCGGCTCGCGCCCGCGGCCATGGGTAAACTGGACGCTTGCGTGCCGGTCACCGTAGATCCGGGGGTTCACCTCCCGGGGCGGGGCGGCGTCCGGATCGATGACACGCTCGTCGTCCGCCCCGAGGCGGACGGCGGTCCCGAGCTACTCACCATCACGACCAAGGAGCTGCTCGCGCTGTAGCGCGTGCCTCTTCGGGGTCGCAGCTTCAGTCCAGGAGATTCCGCAACCGTGGCTTCCACGAACGACCTCAAGAACGGCATGGTGCTCAAGCTCGAAGGCGGCCAGCTCTGGTCCGTCGTCGAGTTCCAGCACGTCAAGCCCGGCAAGGGCCCCGCCTTCGTCCGCACGAAGCTCAAGAACGTGCTCTCCGGCAAGGTGGTGGACAAGACCTTCAACGCCGGTGTGAAGGTCGAGACGGCCAACGTCGACAAGCGCGGTATGCAGTTCTCGTACATGGACGGCGAGTACTTCGTGTTCATGGACATGGACACGTACGACCAGCTGCACATCGACCGCAAGACCGTCGGTGACGCCGCCAACTTCCTGATCGAGGGCTTCGAGGCCGTCGTCGCCCAGAACGAGGGCTCGGTCCTCTACGTCGAGCTGCCGGCCGCCGTCGAGCTCACCATCGAGCACACCGACCCGGGCGTCCAGGGCGACCGCTCCACCGGTGGCACCAAGCCCGCCAAGCTGGAGACCGGCTACGAGATCCAGGTCCCGCTGTTCATCAGCACGGGCGAGAAGATCAAGGTCGACACGCGTACCGGCGATTACCTCGGCCGGGTGAACAGCTAACCGTGGCCGCCCGCAGCAACTCCCGGAAGCGCGCCTTCCAGATCCTCTTCGAGGCCGACCAGCGAGGGGCGGCCGTCCTGGACGTCCTCGCCGACTGGATCCGGCACTCGCGCTCGGACGACCGGCAGCCGCCGGTCAACGAGTACACGATGCAGCTGGTCGAGGGCTACGCCGAGCACGTCGCCCGGATCGACGAGCTGATCGAGACCTACGCGGTCGACTGGGACCTGGACCGGATGCCGGCCGCCGACCGGAACATCGTCCGGCTCGGGGCCTACGAGCTCATCTGGGAGGACGGGACCCCGGACGCCGTGGCGATCGACGAGGCGGTGCAGCTCGCCAAGGAGTTCTCCACCGACGAGTCGCCGGCCTTCATCAACGGCCTGCTCGGCCGGTTCAAGGAGCTCAAGCCGGGCCTCCGCCGGGCCTGAGGCGCTCCCTCCCCACGAACCGCACACGCACAAACCGCCAGGGGCGGGGAACCGGAAAGGTTCCCCGCCCCTGGCGGTTTCGGTACTGCGCGGAACAGGCGGCGAAGGCTACGCGTCCTCGTGCTGCACGGCGCGGCGGGCGTCCGCGTCGAGCACGCCCCAGCTGATCAGCTGCTCGGTGAGCACCGAGGGCGACTGGTCGTAGATGACGGCGAGGGTGCGCAGGTCGTCCTGGCGGATCGACAGCACCTTGCCGTTGTAGTCGCCGCGCTGGCTCTGGATGGTCGCCGCGTAACGCTGGAGCGGGCCCGCCTTCTCGGCCGGGACGTGGGCGAGGCGCTCCAGGTCCAGGACCAGCTTCGGCGGGGGCTCGGCAGCGCCCCCCGGCGTGGTGCCGGGCAGCAGCTCCTGAACGGGCACGCCGTAGAAGTCGGCCAGCTCGGCAAGGCGCTGCACGGTCACGGCACGGTCGCCGCGCTCGTACGAGCCCACCACCACGGCCTTCCAGCGGCCCTGGGACTTCTCCTCCACACCATGGAGTGAGAGGCCCTGCTGGGTGCGGATGGCGCGGAGCTTGGCCCCGAGCTGTTTGGCGTATTCGCTGGACATAAAGCTCCCCGGACGCGGTATCAATGTGCGGCTCTGCCGCGTGGCTGGTAACTCACTGTGAGGTTACGCAGCGTAATCTGGCTTCGTCAAGCCGAAAGGTTCACCGCTTCGGCCGTCGGGGGCCGGCGGTCGGAGCACCTCCGGGCGGCTGCTACTGTGGACCACGCAATTCCGACGTCCTTTAATGTCCGTCCCGTGAGGCGGAGAAGGAGGTCCGTTTCTTATGGACACCACCGCATCCGCGGCCGGTCCCGCGCGTCCCGTGCTCGAAGCACCGGACATCGCCCGGGTCCTCACCCGCATCGCCCACGAGATCGTCGAACGCGCCAAGGGCGCCGACGACGTGGTTCTGCTCGGCATCCCCACCCGAGGGGTCTACCTCGCCGACCGCCTCGCCGCGAAGCTGGCGGAGATCACCGGCACCCGCATGCCCGTGGGCTCCCTCGACATCACCATGTACCGCGACGACCTGCGGCTCCGCCCGGCCCGGGCGCTGGCCCGCACGGAGATCCCCGGCGACGGCATCGACGGCCGTCTCGTGGTCCTCGTCGACGACGTGCTCTTCTCCGGCCGCACCATCCGCGCCGCGCTCGACGCCCTGAACGACATCGGGCGCCCCCGCGCGGTCCAGCTCGCCGTCCTGGTCGACCGCGGCCACCGCGAGCTGCCGATCCGCGCCGACTACGTCGGCAAGAACCTCCCCACGTCGCTGCGCGAGACGGTCAAGGTCCAGCTCACCGAGGAGGACGGGCGCGACAGCGTACTCCTCGGCACGCACGCCACCGCTCCGGCCGACGGCCGCTAGCAGCACCCCCGCACGGGTCCGTACCCCGGACCCGCGACGCCGCACGCCCGGCCGTCCTCACGCACACCCTCAACCACGGAGCATCCGGATGCTGCACCTCTCCGGGGGGAGCCCCCGTACCCGCGGCCACCTCGTCTCGGCCGCCGACCTCAGCCGCGACGACGCCGTCCTGATCCTCGACACCGCCGAGGAGATGGCCCGCGTCGCGGACCGGCCGATCAAGAAGCTGCCGACCCTGCGCGGCCGGACCGTCGTCAACCTCTTCTTCGAGGACTCGACGCGGACCCGCATCTCCTTCGAGGCCGCCGCCAAGCGGCTCTCCGCCGACGTCATCAACTTCTCCGCCAAGGGCTCCTCGGTCTCCAAGGGCGAGTCCCTGAAGGACACCGCGCTCACCCTGGAGGCGATGGGCGCCGACGCCGTCGTCATCCGCCACCACGACTCCGGCGCCCCGCACCGGCTGGCCACCTCCGGCTGGATCAACGGCTCGGTCGTGAACGCCGGCGACGGCACCCACGAGCACCCCACCCAGGCCCTGCTGGACGCCTTCACCCTGCGCCGCCGCCTGGTCGGCCCCGACGCCGGGCTCGGCAAGGACCTGGACGGCCGCCGGATCACGGTCGTCGGCGACATCCTGCACAGCCGCGTCGCCCGGTCCAACGTCCACCTGCTCACCACGCTGGGCGCGGAGGTCACTCTCGTCGCGCCGCCCACCCTGGTGCCCATCGGCGTCGAGCACTGGCCCTGCGAGGTCTCCTACGACCTGGACGCGGTGCTCCCCAAGTCCGACGCCGTGATGATGCTGCGCGTCCAGCGCGAGCGGATGAACGCCGCGTTCTTCCCCACCGAGCGCGAGTACGCGCGCCGCTACGGCCTCGACGGCCAGCGGATGGCGCGGATGCCCGAGGACGCGATCGTCATGCACCCCGGCCCGATGAACCGCGGCATGGAGATCACCGCCGAGGTCGCCGACTCGCGCCGCTGCACGGCCGTCGAACAGGTCACCAACGGCGTCTCCATCCGGATGGCCGTCCTCTACCTGCTGCTCGGCGGCTCGGAGTCCGCCGTCGGCTCGGAGTCCACCGTCACCACCACCGCCGTCACCACCGCGAACACCCGCACCGAGGAGAACAAGTAATGCCCCAGATCCTTATCCGCGGTGCCAAGGTGCTCGGCGGCCCCGCCCAGGACGTCCTGATCGACGGCGAGACCATCGCCCGCGTCGGCAACGGCATCGAGGCCGACGGCGCGACCGTGATCGAGGCCGACGGCAAGGTCCTGCTGCCCGGCCTGGTCGACCTGCACACCCACCTCCGCGAGCCCGGCCGCGAGGACTCCGAGACCGTCCTCACCGGCACCCGCGCCGCGGCCACCGGCGGCTACACCGCCGTCCACGCCATGGCCAACACCTTCCCGGTCGCCGACACCGCCGGTGTCGTCGAGCAGGTCTGGCGGCTCGGCAGGGAATCCGGCTACTGCGACGTGCAGCCCGTCGGCGCCGTCACCGTCGGTCTGGAGGGCAAGAAGCTCGCCGAGCTCGGCGCCATGCACGACTCCGCCGCCGGCGTCCGCGTCTTCTCCGACGACGGCAAGTGCGTCGACGACGCCGTGATCATGCGGCGCGCCCTGGAGTACGTGAAGGCGTTCGACGGCGTCGTCGCCCAGCACGCCCAGGAGCCGCGGCTCACCGAGGGCGCCCAGATGAACGAGGGCGTCGTCTCCGCCGAGCTGGGTCTGGGCGGCTGGCCGGCCGTCGCCGAGGAGTCGATCATCGCCCGCGACGTGCTGCTCGCCGCGCACGTCGGCTCCCGGCTGCACGTCTGCCACCTCTCGACGGCCGGCTCGGTGGAGATCGTCCGCTGGGCCAAGTCCAAGGGCTGGAACGTCACCGCCGAGGTCACCCCGCACCACCTGCTCCTCACCGACGAGCTCGTCCGCTCGTACAACCCCGTCTACAAGGTGAACCCGCCGCTGCGCACCGAGGCCGACGTGATGGCCCTGCGCGAGGCGCTCGCCGACGGGACGATCGACTGCGTGGCCACCGACCACGCGCCGCACCCGCACGAGGACAAGGACTGCGAGTGGGGCGCCGCGGCCATGGGCATGGTGGGCCTGGAGACCGCCCTCTCGGTCGTCCAGCACACCATGGTCGAGACCGGCCTGCTGGACTGGGCCGGCGTCGCCGACCGGATGTCCTTCACCCCAGCCCGCATCGGCCGGCTGGCCGGACACGGCCGTCCGGTGGCCGCCGGTGAGCCCGCCAACCTCACCCTGGTCGATTCCGCTTACCGTGGTGTCGTGGACCCCGCGGGCTTCGCCTCCCGCAGCCGCAACACCCCTTACGAGGGCCGCGAGCTGCCGGGGCGCGTCACCCACACCTTCCTGCGGGGCCGGGCGACGGTCGCCGACGGGAAGCTGACGGGAATCTGACGTGACACCTTTGATCACCAACCTCGCGATCTCCAACCTCGCGGACGGGCAGAAGTCGCAGGCCGTCACCGACTGGGCGGCGCGCGCCGGCTGGGTCGTGGGTCTGCTGCTCTTCATCGCGCTCCTGTACTGGCTGATGCGCGAGGGCTGGAAGTGGCGCGGCACGCTCCAGGGCGACCTGCCCGCGCCGGCCGCCGTCCCGGAGGAGCCCGGCCCGGCCCGGCTCACCCTCAGCGGCCGCTACCACGGCTCGACCACCGCCGGGCAGTGGCTGGACCGCATCGTCGCCGGGGGCCTCGGCACCCGCAGCCGCGCCGAGCTCACGCTCACCGACGAGGGCGTGACGGTGCTGCGCCCCGGCGCCACGGACTTCCTGATCCCCGCCGCGGCCGTGCGCGGCGCCCGGCTCGACAAGGGCATCGCCGGCAAGGTCCTCACCGAGGGCGGCCTGCTGGTGATCACCTGGCAGCACGGCGACAAGCTGATCGACTCCGGGTTCCGGGCCGATCACGTGGCGGAGCACCCGGCCTGGGTCGAGGAGCTCACCACCCTGCAGAACCTGAACAGCACGACGGAAGGCGCACGATGACGACCTCGCACCAGGGGAACCCCTCGCAGAGGAAAGGGGCGCTTCCCGCCGTACTGGTCCTGGAGGACGGCCGGGTCTTCCGCGGCCGCGCCTACGGGGCCGTGGGCACCACCTTCGGTGAGGCCGTGTTCTCCACCGGCATGACCGGCTACCAGGAGACCCTCACCGACCCCTCGTACCACCGCCAGGTGGTCGTGATGACCGCCCCGCACGTCGGCAACACCGGCGTCAACGACGAGGACCCCGAGTCGTCCCGCATCTGGGTGGCCGGCTACGTGGTCCGCGACCCCGCCCGCACCCCGTCGAACTGGCGCTCGCGCCGCTCCCTCGACGAGGAGCTGGAGCGCCAGGGCGTCGTCGGCATCAGCGGCGTCGACACCCGCGCCCTCACCCGCCACCTGCGCGAGCGCGGTGCCATGCGGGTCGGCATCTTCTCCGGCGCGACCCTCCCGGAGGAGGCCGCCATGCTGGAGCAGGTCCGGCAGGCCCCCGAGATGGCGGGCGCGGACCTCTCCGCCGAGGTCGCCACCAAGGAGACCTACGTCGTCCCGGCCGTCGGTGAGAAGAAGTACACCGTCGCCGCGATCGACCTGGGCATCAAGGGCATGACCCCGCACCGCATGGCCGAGCGCGGCATAGAGGTGCACGTCCTGCCCGCCACGGCGACCGTCGAGGACGTCTACGCCGTGAACCCGGACGGCGTGTTCTTCTCCAACGGCCCGGGCGACCCGTCCACCGCCGACCACCCGGTCGCGGTGATGCGGGAGGTGCTGGAGCGTAAGACCCCGCTCTTCGGCATCTGCTTCGGCAACCAGATCCTCGGCCGCGCGCTGGGCTTCGGCACCTACAAGCTGAAGTACGGCCACCGCGGCATCAACCAGCCCGTGCAGGACCGGACGACCGGCAAGGTCGAGGTCACCGCGCACAACCACGGCTTCGCCGTCGACGCCCCGCTCGACGGGCCCGCCGACACCCCCTACGGCCGCGTCGAGGTCTCCCACGTCTGCCTCAACGACGACGTGGTCGAGGGGCTCCGGCTGCTCGACCGGCCGGCCTTCAGCGTCCAGTACCACCCCGAGGCAGCAGCAGGCCCGCACGACGCCGCGTACCTGTTCGACCGCTTCGTCTCCCTGATGGAGGGCCAGCGTGCCTAAGCGCACCGACATCCAGTCCGTTCTGGTCATCGGCTCCGGCCCGATCGTCATCGGTCAGGCGGCCGAGTTCGACTACTCAGGCACCCAGGCGTGCCGGGTCCTCAAGGCCGAGGGCCTGCGGGTCATCCTGGTCAACTCCAACCCGGCCACGATCATGACCGACCCGGAGATCGCCGACGCCACGTACGTCGAGCCGATCACCCCCGAGTTCGTCGAGCGGATCATCGCCAAGGAGCGCCCCGACGCCCTGCTGCCCACCCTGGGCGGCCAGACCGCGCTCAACACCGCGATCTCGCTGCACGAGGCGGGCACGCTGGAGAAGTACGACGTCGAGCTGATCGGCGCCAACGTGGAGGCGATCCACAAGGGCGAGGACCGCGAGCAGTTCAAGGCCGTCGTCGAGGCCGTCCACGCCCGGATCGGGCACGGTGAGTCCGCCCGCTCGGTCATCTGCCACACCATGGACGAGGTCATCGCAGGCGTCGAGACGCTCGGCGGCTACCCGGTCGTCGTCCGCCCCTCCTTCACCATGGGCGGCGCCGGCTCCGGCTTCGCCCACGACGAGGACGAGCTGCGCCGCATCGCCGGCCAGGGCCTCACGCTCTCCCCGACCACCGAGGTGCTCCTGGAGGAGTCCATCCTCGGCTGGAAGGAGTACGAGCTGGAGCTGATGCGCGACCGCAACGACAACGTCGTGGTCGTCTGCTCCATCGAGAACTTCGACCCGATGGGCGTGCACACCGGCGACTCGATCACCGTCGCCCCGGCGATGACCCTCACCGACCGCGAGTACCAGGTGCTGCGCGACATCGGCATCGAGGTCATCCGCGAGGTCGGCGTGGACACCGGCGGCTGCAACATCCAGTTCGCGGTCAACCCCGAGGACGGCCGGGTCATCGTCATCGAGATGAACCCGCGTGTCTCCCGCTCCTCCGCGCTGGCGTCCAAGGCCACCGGCTTCCCGATCGCGAAGATCGCGGCCCGGCTCGCCGTCGGCTACACGCTGGACGAGATCCCCAACGACATCACCGAGCAGACCCCGGCCTCCTTCGAGCCGACGCTCGACTACGTCGTGGTCAAGGCCCCGCGCTTCGCCTTCGAGAAGTTCCCGGCCGCCGACGCCACCCTCACCACCACCATGAAGTCGGTGGGCGAGGCCATGGCCATCGGCCGGAACTTCACCGAGGCGCTGCAGAAGGCGCTGCGCTCGCTGGAGAAGAAGGGCTCGCAGTTCGACTTCGTCTCGGCGCCCGGCGACAAGACCGAGCTGCTGGCGAAGGCGGCCGTCCCCACGGACGGGCGGATCAACACCGTCATGGCCGCCATCCGGGCCGGCGCCACCCAGGCCGAGGTCTTCGCGGCCACCCGGATCGATCCCTGGTTCGTCGACCAGCTCTTCCTGCTCCACGAGGTCGCCCAAGAGCTCGCCGAGGCCGGCACGCTGGAGCCGGAGCTGCTGGCCGAGGCCAAGCGGCACGGCTTCTCCGACGTCCAGATCGCGGCGATCCGCGGCACCGACGAGAAGGTGGTCCGCGAGGTCCGGCACTCGCTCGGCGTCCGCCCGGTGTACAAGACCGTGGACACCTGCGCCGCCGAGTTCGCCGCCCGGACCCCGTACTTCTACTCCTCGTACGACGAGGAGAACGAGGTCGCGCCGCGCGAGAAGCCCGCAGTGATCATCCTGGGCTCCGGCCCGAACCGCATCGGCCAGGGCATCGAGTTCGACTACTCCTGCGTCCACGCCTCCTTCGCGCTGAGCGACGCCGGGTTCGAGACCGTGATGGTCAACTGCAACCCGGAGACCGTCTCCACCGACTACGACACCTCCGACCGGCTCTACTTCGAGCCGCTCACCCTGGAGGACGTGCTGGAGATCGTGCACGCCGAGCAGCAGGCGGGCCCGGTCGCGGGCGTGATCGTGCAGCTCGGCGGGCAGACGCCGCTGGGCCTGGCACAGGCGCTCAAGGACAACGGCGTGCCGATCGTCGGCACCTCGCCCGAGGCCATCGACCTGGCCGAGGAGCGCGGCGCCTTCGGCCGCGTCCTCACCGAGGCCGGGCTGCCGGCTCCCAAGTACGGCACGGCCTTCTCCTTCGACGAGGCCAAGGCCATCGCGGCCGAGATCGGCTACCCGGTCATGGTCCGGCCGTCCTACGTGCTCGGCGGGCGCGGCATGGAGATCGTCTACGACGAGCCCTCGCTGGCCGGCTACCTGGAGCGGCACGCGGGTCTGATCGACCGGCACCCGGTCCTCATCGACCGCTTCCTCGACGACGCCATAGAGATCGACGTCGACGCGCTCTACGACGGCCACGAGCTCTACCTCGGCGGCGTCATGGAGCACATCGAGGAGGCCGGCATCCACTCCGGCGACTCGGCCTGCGCGCTGCCCCCGATCACCCTGGGCGGCCACGACATCAAGCGACTGCGCACCTCGACGGAGGCCATCGCCAAGGGCGTGGGCGTCCGCGGTCTGATCAACATCCAGTTCGCGATGGCCGGGGACATCCTCTACGTCCTGGAGGCCAACCCGCGCGCCTCCCGGACCGTCCCCTTCACCTCGAAGGCGACCGCGGTGCCGCTGGCCAAGGCCGCCGCGCGGATCTCGCTGGGCGCCACCGTCGCCGAGCTGCGCGCCGAGGGGATGCTCCCGGCGGAGGGCGACGGCGGCACGCTGCCGCTGGACGCGCCGATCTCGGTCAAGGAGGCCGTGATGCCGTGGACGCGGTTCCGCGACCCCTCCGGCCGCGGCGTGGACACCGTCCTCGGCCCGGAGATGCGCTCCACGGGCGAGGTCATGGGCATCGACGACGTCTTCGGCAGGGCGTACGCCAAGTCGCAGGCGGGGGCCTACGGCGCGCTGCCGACCGGCGGCCGGGCGTTCGTGTCGGTCGCCAACCGGGACAAGCGCTCGATGATCTTCCCGGCCCGGGAGCTGGTCGCCCACGGCTTCGAGCTGCTGGCCACCTCCGGCACCGCCGAGGTGCTGCGCCGGAACGGCATCAGCGCGACCGTCGTCCGCAAGCTGAGCGAGGGCGAGGGCCCGAACGGCGAGAAGACGATCGTCCAGCTGATCCACGACGGCGAGGTCGACCTGATCGTCAACACCCCCTACGGCACCGGCGGGCGCCTCGACGGCTACGAGATCCGTACCGCCGCCGTCTCCCGCGGCGTGCCCTGCCTGACCACGGTCCAGGCGCTGGCCGCCGCCGTCCAGGGCATCGAGGCGCTCTCCCGCGGTGACGTGGGTGTGCGCTCGCTCCAGGAGCACGCGAGCCGGCTGACCGCCGCCCGCGAGGCGTAGGACGCGGAGGGGGACACCGGGAGGTGTCCCCCTCTTCATGAGCCCTCCCACCCCTTCCTTGCTGCCCAGAAGGCCCGAAATGTACCGATTCTTCTTCCGGCTGGTCTTCCGTCGGATGGACCCCGAGCGCGCCCACCACCTGGCCTTCGCCTGGATCCGCGCGGTCGCCCGGGTCCCCGTCCTGCGCACCTTCGTCGCCGCCGTCCTCGCCCCCCGGCACAAGGAGCTGCGCACCGAGGCCCTGGGCCTGCGGATGCACGGCCCCTTCGGCCTCGCCGCCGGCTTCGACAAGAACGCCGCGGCCATCGACGGCATGGCCATGCTCGGCTTCGACCACGTCGAGATCGGCACCGTCACCGCCCAGCCGCAGCCCGGCAACCCCAAGAAGCGGCTGTTCCGCCTGGTCGTCGACCGCGCGCTGATCAACCGCATGGGCTTCAACAACGACGGCTCCGCCGCCGTCGCCCGCCGCCTGGCCGAGCGGAACCCGGTCTTCCGTACCACCGTCGGCGTCAACATCGGCAAGACGAAGATCGTCCCCGAGGCGGAGGCCGTCGCCGACTACGTCACCTCCACCGAGCGGCTGGCCACCCACGCCGACTACCTCGTCGTCAACGTCTCCTCGCCCAACACCCCCGGGCTCCGAAACCTCCAGGCCGCCGAGGCGCTCCGCCCGCTCCTCACGGCCGTCCGCGAGGCCGCCGACCGCACCGTCACCGACCGGCGCGTCCCGCTGCTGGTGAAGATCGCCCCCGACCTCGCCGACGAGGACGTGGACGCCGTCGCCGACCTCGCCGTCGAACTCGGCCTGGACGGCATCATCGCCACCAACACCACCATCGCCCGCGAGGGCCTCGGGCTGCGCACCCCGCAGCGCACGGTCGAGGCGATCGGCGCGGGCGGACTGTCGGGCGCCCCCCTCAAGGAGCGCTCGCTGGAGGTCCTGCGCCGCCTGTACGCCCGCGTCGGCGACCGCATCACCCTCGTGGGCGTGGGCGGCGTCGAGACCGCCGACGACGTCTGGGAGCGCATCCTGGCCGGCGCCACCCTGGTCCAGGGCTACAGCGCCTTCATCTACGAGGGCCCCTTCTGGTGCCGCGCGATCCACCGCGGCCTCGCCGAGAAGCTGGCCGCCAGCCCCTACGCCACCCTCGCCGACGCGGTCGGCGCCGAGCACCGGAAGGTGACCGCGTGACTCCCGTGCCCCCCCTGGAGCCCTTCGGCACCCGCCTGCGCCGCGCCATGGACGAGCGCGGCCCGCTCTGCGTCGGCATCGACCCGCACGCCGCCCTGCTCTCCGCCTGGGGCCTCGGCGACGACATCGCGGGCCTGGAGCGGTTCGCCCGCACCACCGTGGAGGCGCTGGCCGACCGGGTGGCCGTCCTCAAGCCCCAGTCCGCCTTCTTCGAGCGCTTCGGCTCGCGCGGCATCGCCGTCCTGGAGCGGGCCGTCGCCGACGCCCGCGCCGCCGGCGCCCTGGTGCTGATGGACGCCAAGCGCGGCGACATCGGCTCCACGATGGCCGCCTACGCCGAGACCTACCTCGACCCGGCCGCGCCGCTCTTCTCCGACGCGGTCACCGTCAGCCCCTACCTCGGCTACGGCGCGCTGCGCCCCGCCCTGGACCTGGCCCGCGCGACCGGCACCGGCGTCTTCGTCCTCGCGCTCACCTCCAACCCGGAGGGTGCCGAGGTGCAGCACGCGCTCCGCGCGGACGGCCGGAGCGTCGCCGCGACGATGCTGGACCACCTGCGGGCGGAGAACGCCGACGCCGCCCCCATGGGCTCCTTCGGCGCCGTCGTCGGGGCCACGCTCGCCGGCGGGCTCGCCGCGGCGGGCTCCGATCCGGCCATCAACGGCCCGCTGCTCGCCCCCGGCATCGGCGCCCAGGGCGCCACCGCGGCGGACCTGCCGAAGGTCTTCGGCGCGGCCGTTCGGGACGTCGTCCCCAACGTGAGCCGGGGCGTGCTCCGGCACGGACCCGACGTCGCGGCCCTGCGGGAGAGCGCGGAGCGGTTCGCGGACGAGGTGCGGGAGGCCGTCGCCGCCGGCTGATCCGGAGCGGCGACCGGCGTCCCGTCGGGAATTCCCCGGCCGCTATGTCCGAAAAAGTCCTGGTCGAGCGAGGCTGACCAGGACTTTTCCGCTGTTCTCGCTGACTGGAGCGGGATCGGCCGCTAGTCTCCGACAAGAGCGAACGTGCAAGCGCGTTGCTCGTTGCTCCCCAGGTGTGGGCCGACTAGGTTCTCACCGGTCCTTATCCGACAGTTCGACATCCGAGGTGACGTAGGCGTGGCTCTTCCGCCCCTTACCCCTGAACAGCGCGCAGCCGCGCTCGAAAAGGCCGCCGCGGCTCGCCGGGAGCGCGCCGAGGTCAAGAATCGGCTCAAGCACTCCGGCGCCTCGCTGCACGAGGTCATCAAGCAAGGCCAGGAGAACGACGTCATCGGCAAGATGAAGGTCAGTGCCCTCCTGGAGAGCCTGCCCGGCGTGGGCAAGGTCCGCGCCAAGCAGATCATGGAGCGGCTCGGGATCTCCGAGAGCCGCCGTGTCCGCGGGCTCGGTACGAACCAGATCGCGGCTCTTGAGCGGGAGTTCGGCAGCACCGCGGCCTGACGTTACCGGGCACTCCCGGGAACCGGGATAATCGCTGCATGAGTACTGCAGTCTCCCGGGGGACGACCCCCGTCCCCCCGGCCAGACGTCCGCGGCTGACCGTGCTCTCCGGCCCCTCCGGGGTCGGCAAGAGCACGGTCGTCGCCCACATGCGCAAGGCCCACCCCGAGGTGTGGCTCTCGGTCTCCTGCACCACCCGCAAGCCGCGCCCCGGCGAGCGGGAGGGTGTCCAGTACTTCTTCGTCGACGACACCGAGTTCGACAAGCTCGTCGCCAACGGAGAGCTGCTGGAGTGGGCCGAGTTCGCCGGCAACCGGTACGGCACACCGCGCCAGGCGGTCCTTGACCGGCTGGAGGCCGGTGAGCCGGTCCTGCTGGAGATCGACCTGCAGGGCGCCCGGCAGGTCCGCGCGTCCATGGAGGACGCCCAGCTGGTCTTCCTCGCGCCGCCGAGCTGGGACGAGCTGGTCCGCCGGCTCACCGGCCGGGGGACCGAGTCGCCCGAGGTGATCGAGCGGCGGCTGGCCGCGGCCCGTACCGAGCTGGCGGCGGAGTCGGAGTTCGACACCACCCTGGTCAACACCTCCGTCGAGGACGTCGCGCGGGAGCTGCTAGCCTTGCTCCGATGAGCAGGGGTACACCCCGTACGTCCTCGTGCACCCGGTACGCCCCCTTCGCGCATCACGACTTTCTTCACCCCCCTTCGGAAGGCAGAGAGTGTCCTCTTCCATCACCGCGCCCGAGGGCATCATCAACCCGCCGATTGATGAGCTGCTCGAAGCGACCGACTCGAAGTACAGCCTCGTGATCTACGCCGCCAAGCGCGCGCGCCAGATCAACGCGTACTACTCGCAGCTCGGCGAGGGCCTGCTGGAGTACGTCGGTCCGCTGGTGGACACCCACGTCCACGAGAAGCCGCTCTCCATCGCGCTCCGCGAGATCAACGCGGGTCTGCTCACCTCCGAGGCCATCGAGGCCCCGGCGCAGTAAGCGAGTCCGCGCAGTAAGCGACTCCGCGCGACGAGCGACGGAATACGTTCACCGAGGGCCCGGCAGCACCACTGCCGGGCCCTTGGTGTGTCATGGAAACCTGCACAACGAGAGCCGGGGAGAGGCGAGCGATGGACAAGCCCAAGGTCGTGCTGGGGGTCAGCGGCGGGATCGCCGCCTACAAGGCGTGTGAGCTGCTGCGCCGGCTCACCGAGTCGGGCCACGACGTACGCGTCGTCCCGACGGCCTCGGCGCTGCACTTCGTCGGCGAGGCCACCTGGTCCGCGCTGTCCGGGCACCCGGCCGGCACCGAGGTGTGGGAGAGCGTCCACGAGGTGCCGCACGTCCGGATCGGGCAGGAGGCCGACCTCGTCGTGGTCGCCCCGTGCACCGCCGACATGCTGGCCAAGGCCGCCCACGGGCTGGCCGACGACCTGCTCACCAACACGCTCCTCACGGCCCGCTGCCCGGTGGTCTTCGTGCCCGCCATGCACACCGAGATGTGGGAGAACCAGGCCACCCAGGAGAACGTGGCCACTCTCCGCCGCCGGGGCGCCGTCGTCGTCGAGCCCGCCGTCGGCCGGCTGACCGGCGTGGACACCGGCAAGGGCCGCTTCCCCGAGCCGGCCGAGATCTTCGAGATCTGCCGGCGCGTGCTGGCCCGCGGCGCGGGCGGGCGGGACCTGGCCGGACGGCACGTGGTGATCAGCGCCGGCGGCACCCGCGAGCCCCTGGACCCGGTGCGCTACCTCGGCAACCGCTCCTCCGGCCGGCAGGGCTACGCGCTCGCCCGGACCGCCGTGGCGCGCGGCGCCCGGGTCACGCTGGTGGCCGCCAACAGCGAGCTGCCGGACCCGGCCGGGGCGGACGTGGTGCGGGTGGGGACGGCGGTGCAGTTGCGGGAGGCGGTGCTCAAGGCCGCGGCCGACGCGGACGCCGTGGTGATGGCCGCCGCGGTCGCCGACTTCCGGCCCGCCCAGTACGCCCCCGGCAAGATCAAGAAGCGGGACGGCGAGGAGCCGGCCCCCGTCGAGCTGGTCCGCAACCCGGACGTCCTCGCCGAGCTGTCCGCGGACCGGGCCCGTCCCGGGCAGGTCGTCGTCGGCTTCGCGGCCGAGACGGACGACGTCCTGGCCAACGGCCGCGCCAAGCTCGCGCGCAAGGGCTGCGACCTCCTCGTGGTCAACGAGGTGGGGGAGGCGCGGACCTTCGGGTCGACGGAGAACGAGGCCGTCGTGCTGGCCGCCGACGGGAGCGAGACCCCGGTTCCGCACGGCCCCAAGGAGGGCCTGGCGGACGTCGTCTGGGATCTGGTCGCGGGCCGGCTGACGTAAGCGAATCGGATGCGCAAGCGGCGAACAGAGTGACGAGTGTCACTGACTGGGCAGGTAGTGATGCTGGACAGGAGGTCCGCAGGGAGCGAAGGCCGGATAAACTGACACCGGCCCGTGCCGAGCGCAGCTCTCGTCCGGAGCCGTCAATGATCAGCCAGCAGCCGCTGCAACCCCAGGGAGCGATGTGTCCCGCCGCCTGTTCACCTCGGAATCTGTGACCGAGGGTCACCCCGACAAGATCGCTGACCAGATCAGCGACACCATTCTCGACGCCCTCCTCAAGGAGGACCCCACGTCCCGGGTCGCCGTCGAGACCCTGATCACCACCGGTCTGGTGCACGTCGCCGGAGAGGTGACCACGAAGGCGTACGCGCCGATCGCCACGCTGGTCCGCAACAAGATCCTGGAGATCGGCTACGACTCGTCCAAGAAGGGCTTCGACGGCGCTTCCTGCGGCGTCTCGGTCTCGATCGGATCGCAGTCCCCGGACATCGCGCAGGGTGTCGACGCCGCGTACGAGGCACGCGTCGAGGGCGACGAGGACGAGCTCGACAAGCAGGGTGCGGGCGACCAGGGCCTGATGTTCGGCTACGCCTGCGACGAGACGCCCGAGCTCATGCCCCTCCCGATCAACCTGGCGCACCGCCTGTCGCGCCGCCTGACGGAGGTCCGCAAGAACGGGACCATCCCGTACCTGCGCCCCGACGGCAAGACCCAGGTCACCATCGAGTACGACGGCAACAAGGCGGTCCGGCTGGACACCGTCGTCGTCTCCTCGCAGCACGCGTCCGACATCGACCTGGACTCGCTGCTCGCCCCCGACATCCGCGAGTACGTCGTGGAGCACGTCCTCAAGGAGCTCGTCGAGGACGGCATCAAGCTGGAGACCGAGGGCTACCGGCTGCTGGTGAACCCCACCGGCCGCTTCGAGATCGGCGGCCCGATGGGCGACGCCGGCCTCACCGGCCGCAAGATCATCATCGACACCTACGGCGGCATGGCCCGCCACGGTGGCGGCGCCTTCTCCGGCAAGGACCCGTCCAAGGTCGACCGCTCCGCCGCGTACGCGATGCGCTGGGTCGCGAAGAACGTCGTCGCCGCCGGGCTGGCCGCGCGGTGCGAGGTGCAGGTCGCTTACGCGATCGGCAAGGCGGAGCCGGTGGGTCTGTTCGTCGAGACCTTCGGCACGGCCACGGTCGACACGGAGAAGATCGAGCACGCCATCGCCGAGGTCTTCGACCTGCGGCCGGCCGCGATCATCCGTGACCTGGACCTGCTGCGGCCGATCTACGCGCAGACCGCGGCGTACGGCCACTTCGGTCGTGAGCACGAGGACTTCACGTGGGAGCGGACGGATCGGGTCGACGCTCTGCGCAAGGCTGCGGGGCTCTGACGTTCTGACGTGCGGCCCTGGGGCGGATATCCGCCCCAGGGCCGCACGTGTTTTTGGTGCCCCTGTCCCGCCCCTTCGCCGATTCCTGAGGGCGAGCCCTCAGCCCCCCCTGAAACCGCGCTTCGTGCGGTTGTCCTCAATCGCCGGACGGGCTGGATGGGCCTGAGGTGGCACTTTCAGCCCGTCCGGCGTTTGAGGACGAGCGGCGGAGCCGCGACAAGGGGGCCTGGGGCGCAGCCCCAGGAAGCGGCGAAGGGGCGGGACCGGGGCACACCCACCCTACTGTCCGAGCCCTCTGCTAAGACTGGAGCTGTGAGCAGCGAGAACGAGCACCCCGAAGCAGCACC
>NZ_JAIQLH010000224.1 GCF_020037025.1 Streptomyces huiliensis
TACTGTCCGAGCCCTCTGCTAAGACTGGAGCTGTGAGCAGCGAGAACGAGCACCCCGAAGCAGCACCCCCGCAAGGGGAACAGCTCGCGCTGATCCGCGAAAGCGTGCGCAAGGCGAAGAAGCCGCGGGCGAAGCCGCGGACGTGGCGGGGGGCCGCGCTGGCGAAGGAGTTGCCGGTCGCGAAGGTGCTGGTCGACAAGGGGCCGGTGCACCTGGACAAGTTGTGGGACTACGCCGTGCCGGCGGAGCTGGACGCGGACGCGCGGCCGGGCGCCCGGGTGCGGGTGCGGTTCGGCGCGGGCACGAAGAACGTGAGGGACGGGCGCCGCGAGGGCGGCGGCCTGCTGGACGGGTTCATCGTGGAGCGGGTGCCGGAGTCCGACTACCGGGGGCCGCTCGCCGCCATCGCCCAGGTGCTGTCGCCGGAACCGGTGCTCGGACCGCGGTTGTTCGCGCTCTGCCGCGCCGTCGCCGACCGGTACGCCGGCTCGCTCGCCGACGTCCTCCAGCTGGCCGTGCCGCCCCGGCACGCCCGGATCGAGGCCGAGCCGTCCGGCCCGCTGCTGCCCCCGCCCGCCGCGCCGGACCCCGGCGGCTGGGCCCGGTACCCCACCGGGCCCGGCTACCTGGAGGCCCTGGCCCGCGGCGAGAGCCCCCGTGCGGTGTGGACCGCGCTCCCCGGACCGCACTGGGCCGACGAGCTGGCCCGCGCCGCCGCCGCCGCGCTCGCGTCACGGCGCGGCGCGCTGGTCGTCGTACCCGACGGCCGGGCCGCCGCCC
>NZ_JAIQLH010000225.1 GCF_020037025.1 Streptomyces huiliensis
CGATCAAGGGCCTGCCGCCCAACCTGCTGCACATCCCCACGGGCTGCGCCTTCAGCCCGCGCTGCCCCAAGGCGCAGGACATCTGCCGTTCGGAGATTCCCGCGCTGCACGACGTGGCCGAGGCGGACGGCGCGGCGCTGCCGGGCCGGCGGAGCGCCTGCCACTTCTGGAAGGAGACGATCCATGGCTGAGACCGGCAAGAAGGCCGCCGACGAGAACGCAGCCGTGGACGCGACGCCCAACGTCTCCGAGGTGCACGTGACGGACGCGAGCACGACTGCCGAGGTGGAGGCCGTCCTCGACGCGCCCGTCGAGCGCGGCGAGCCGATCCTCCAGGTCCGCAACCTCGTCAAGCACTTCCCGCTGACGCAGGGCATCCTGTTCAAGAAGCAGGTCGGCGCGGTCAAGGCGGTGGACGGGGTCTCCTTCGACCTCTACCAGGGCGAGACGCTGGGCATCGTCGGCGAGTCGGGCTGCGGCAAGTCCACCGTCGCCAAGCTGCTGATGACGCTGGAGCGGGCCACCGCGGGCGAGGTCTTCTACAAGGGCCAGGACATCACCAAGCTGTCCGGGCGGGCCCTGAAGGCAGTGCGCCGCAACATCCAGATGGTGTTCCAGGACCCGTACACGTCGCTGAACCCGCGCATGACCGTCGGCGACATCATCGGCGAGCCCTTCGAGATCCACCCCGAGGCGGCCCCCAAGGGCGACCGGCGGAAGCGGGTCCGCGAGCTGCTGGACGTCGTCGGCCTCAACCCGGAGTACATCAACCGCTATCCGCACCAGTTCTCGGGCGGGCAGCGGCAGCGCATCGGCATCGCGCGCGGCCTGGCGCTGAACCCCGAGATCATCATCTGCGACGAGCCGGTGTCCGCGCTGGACGTGTCGGTGCAGGCGCAGGTCGTCAACCTGATGGAGAAGCTGCAGGACGAGTTCAACCTCTCCTACATCTTCATCGCGCACGACCTGTCGATCGTCCGGCACATCTCCGACCGCGTCGGGGTGATGTACCTGGGGAAGATGGCGGAGATCGGCACCGACACCGAGATCTACGACCACCCGACCCACCCGTACACGCAGGCGCTGCTGTCGGCCGTGCCGGTGCCCGACCCGGACGCGCGCGAGGGCCGCGAGCGGATCATCCTGACCGGTGACGTCCCGTCGCCGGCCAACCCGCCGTCCGGCTGCCGCTTCCGCACCCGCTGCTGGAAGGCACAGGACAAGTGCGCCGAGGAGGTGCCGCTGCTGGCGGTGCCGGAGGTGTTCGCGGGCAAGACCATCCCCGCCGCCCACGAGTCGGCCTGCCACTTCGCGGAGGAGAAGCAGGTGGTGGGCGCGGCGTAGCGCCGTCCTTCTCACGACGAGTTCGCCCCGGCGCGCCCGCACAGCGGGTGAGGCCGGGGCGGACTCGTTTGCTGCTCTCCTCACCGGCAGGGTCGGCGAGGACGCATTTCTTCAAGACTCGTATCCCGTAATCGCTGTAGCGTCGTCGGCGCGTCTCAGGCGGGGACGGTCTTCGCGAGCCACATCCCCGGTGAGACGGTTGGCACGAGCTATTCGGTCGGGCCAATCAGGCATTCCTTGGCAAGAGGAGCCAGTATGGTGCGTGTTCCAAGGCGCGTCGCGAGCGTGGGTGTCGCCGCCGCGTTGCTGTTCGGCGGGGGAATCGCCACGGCCGGTTCGGCGGTGGCGGACCAGTCGGTCTCGTCCACGGCCGATTCCCAGGCGTCCGCCCTGCCGGGCGAGTGGCAGTTCTCGGGGTTTTACAGCTCCTATGAAAGTTGCCGTATATCGGGCAGGACATCCGGGACGCAGTTCTCTTGCCGGTACGACGCGAGCATCCCGGTCTGGAGGTTGTTTCTCTGGTTGTGAGAAGCGGCGGGGCAACGCGGACGTGGCTCATGCCGTCCGCGTTGCGGTTCGCTGTGTGTTCTTGAGTGGAATCGCGTGACCGTCAGCACAGAAAGGTCGGAGGGACTCCGGCGAGTGCGCGTACCTCCCGTGAGAGGTGCGCGTGGTCGGAGTAGCCGCAGTGGGCGGCGACGGCAGCGAGGTTGTCGCCGCTCCGGGCGGTGTCGGTGAGCAGGCCGAGAGCTCGGTGGAAGCGCAGGATCCGGGCGGCCTTCTTGGGGGTGCACCCCGCCTGTTCCCGGAACAGCTTCTCCAACTGGCGACTGCCGACGCCCACGCTCTCGGCCAGGTGACGGATGGGAATCCGCCCGCCGGAGATGCCGAGACGGTGCCATGCCCGGACCATCACCGGTGATGGTTCCCGGCATTGGGCGGTGTGCCGCAGAAGCAGCTCATCGAGCAGGTCGAACCGAGTGGGCCAGTCGTGCGCGGAAGCGAGACGAGGGGCGATGCGCGGCGCGTCCCGGAAGCCGGGAAGTTCGCCGCACCGCAACTGGCGGTCGACGATTTCGCGCATCGGAACGCCCAGGAACGCGGACGCGCCCGCGGGCTTCAGGATGGCGACGACGCCCCGCCTCCGGCCGGTCAGTTCGATATCGCGGGGTGTGTCGATGGGGCCGCAGAGCAGGGTGTCCCCGGCCGGTCCTGGGAACCCGTCGCCCGTGGCGTGACGGCCGGGGGCGGCGAATTCGACGAGGATGAACGGCGCGACGGAGGCGACGAGTCTCCTCCGGACCGGCGCCCTCGTGTCCTCGTCGAATCCCAGATATGACAGGACGAAAGCGGAGAGCGCGGGGTGGGGTGCCCGTTCGACGGGCACCTTGTTCCACCTCTGCCAGCAGACATTCGCTATGTCCAATTTCCGGCTTCCCTTCGCGCGCACGCTCCGGCCATGGAGCATGGGCACGGTAGCCAGGGATGCCTCGCCTTACCAGGGCGGATCTCCCCCTTGAATTACCGCGGCGGGCCGAGGGCGACCGGGAGGGAGAGGAAGCCGCGGAGGGTGGGGTGGGGTTCGTGGGTGGGTTCGGCGGTGGGGGTGGTGTCCGGGTGGGCGGCGGCGAGCTCGGTGAGGAGGACTCGGGCTTCGAGGAGGGCCAGGGGGACGCCGAGGCAGGAGTGGGGGCCGAGGCCGAAGGCGAAGTGGGGGTTGGGCGTGCGGGAGAGGTCCAGGCGATCGGGGTCGGGGAAGACCTCGGGGTCGCGGTGGGCCGAGCCGAGGAGGACGCGGACCCGGTCGCCGGCGGCGAGGCGTCGGCCGCCCAGCGTCGTCGGGGCGGTCACCGCCCGATCCTGGGCTTGGAACGGACTGTCGTAGCGCACCAGTTCGTCGAGGGCCGTCGCCGCCGGCGGGCCGTCCGGCGCGGCGAGCCGGCGAAGCGCTCCGGGGGTGCGGACGAGGGCGTTCAGGGCGTTGCCGAGCAGCCGTTGCCCCGAGTTGAGCGCGGCGAACAGCAGCGCGCACAGCGACCCCGCCAGCGCTTCGAAGGCGACCGCGCGCTCCGCCTCGTGCAGCCGCAGGTACCGCAGGACGCCGCCGCGGCGGTCGCTGCCGCCGTGGGCGTACCGGTACTCGGCGCGCAGCATCTGCCCGAGCAGGGCCCGGGCGCGCAGCCCGGCCTCGGTCTGCTCGGGGGTGGCACCGGCCGTCATGCCGCGGACGGCGTCCCGGCAGGTGCCGAGGAAGCCGTCGCGCCGGGCGAGGCCGCCGCCGAACAGCGCCCCGGCCGCGTAGGAGGCGACGGGGATCGCGAACGCGGCGACGAAGTCCGTCTCCGTCTCGGCCCGCCGCTCCGGTGCGGTCAGCAGACGCCGGGTGAACATCCGCACGTCCGCCGCCAGTTGGCCGAAGTCCTGGGCTCGGAAGGCGTCGGTGAGCAGCTCCCGCACCGGCGCCCGGTCCTCCGGCGCGAGAGTGCCCGCCCGCTCCGGCGCGAGCGGTCCCGCGTCCCGCAGCCGGCGCGGGTCGGCGGTGAACAGCGCGTCGTCCCGCAGTACGGCCAGGCAGTCCTCATACCGGGATATCACCCAGAGTCCGGATTCCGGGTGGCGGTGTACGGGGTCCTCTTGCCGCAGCTTGGTATAGACCTGATAGGGGTCGCGGAGAAAGGACGGGGAAAGCGGGTCGAAAAGCGCGCCGGCGGATGAGCGGGGCGTCAGGGAATTCCGGGACCCGGTGGGTTCCCTGGTGCTCGTCCGCCCCGGCCCGGTACACCGTGGTTCCGGCTCGCTCATCCGCGCTCCTCCTCGTCGTCCGCGACCGCCGAACTGCTCTGCAACCGACGGGGATTGGTGATTGAATGCGAGACGACGCATCGTACTGAGCGGGCGGGCCCCGGGGACAGGGAAAGCACGGAATGGAATCGGAGGACCGGTCGCCGGATTCCGCCGGCTTCTCCGGAGATCCCGTCAGTTCACCAGCAGTGCCATGTCCCACTCGGCGTGCGCGCGGCCGCCGTTGGCGTAGGCGTCCAACGCCAGGGCGATCCCGGCGGCGCCGTCCAGGAAGCCGGAGAGGTCCGCTCCGTGCAGGACGTTGGTCATGGCGGCGCGGAAGCCGAAGCGGTGGTCCTCGTGGAAGTGGGCGAGGGTGAGCGCTGCCAACTCGTCGCGCACGGCCGGAATCCGGTCGTCGTCGATGTGCTCACCGAGCAGGCCGAGGAGGTGGAGGACGCCGCCCGTGCCGTGGCAGAGTGCCGCGTCTTCCAGGCCCCAGTCCGCCACCGGGCGCTCCAGAAGGGGCAGGAGGGAGCGGTGGGCGAGATCGTGCCAGTCGGGGCGGTCGAGGGCGAGGGCGGCGAGCTGGACGGCCCGGGACACGCCGGGGGCGCCGTAGCACCAGGACGGCCGCTGCCACGGCAGACGCAGGCTTTCCGGCCCGGCGGCCCAGTGGCCGAGGGTGAGGAACGGGGGCCAGTGGAGGCCGTCACCGTCGGGCACCGCCCATCGCTCCAGCAGCCCGACCAGGTTCTCGATGGCCTCGCGCTGGCCCTCGACGGCGACGCCATGCCGCCAGGCGAGGGCGAGCAGGGCAAGCGGGCCCGGAATCCCGTGCGCCAGACCAAGGTTGAGGTGCCCGTCGGGCAGCTCGACCTCCTGCCCCTTTTTCGGTGCCGAGCGGCTCCACCAGCGCGGGACGCGGTGACCGCCGACGGTGGTGTCGCCGAGCGCGAGGCCGGTCAAGTAATCGAGGGCGGCGTGGAGTTCCTCGCGACTCCGGTCGCCGCGGGCGAGCAGGTGGCGGCCGATGCCGCTCATGCCGTAGATCGCTTCGAACTCGTGGTTGGTGGCGACGGGCCCGTCCGTGACCGCGGGCAGCGTCTTCCGGACGAGGTCGCGGTGGTAGGCGTCCAGCCGTTCCAGCGCGGAGCGGTAGCCGCCGGTGGCCCGATGGGCGATCAGCAGGGCGTACGCCGCACCGCTCGTGCCCGAGAGGATGCCCGCCGGCGCCGGCACGCCCTCGGCCACGGCCTCCAGGGCGCGCAGCAGATGGGCGTGGGCGCCCGCGATGTGCTCGGGATCGCGTGCGGTGGTGCCGCTGAAGGCGAGGGAGACGGCCGCGAACCCGCTCGGCGTCCACAGGTTCTCCCTCGGCGCTCCGTCCGGCCCGCCGGGGATGCCGGTGTCCGCCGCGACGGCGTCCGGGCCGGCGAGCGTCCGGAGCACCGCGTGCGCGACGTCCAGTGCCTCGGCCGCGTGGCGCGGCGTCCGCGCCTCATCCCTCACGTCGCCCACCGGTCCCCCCTCCGACGGTCGTGTGGCGGCGGCCCAGTTCCTCCCGTGCCATTCCGCGCAGGATGGCGTACCCGCGCTCCTCGCGCTCCCGGTCGATGCCGAGGAGCCGGTTGTGCTGCATGTGCAACAGCCCGTACAGAGCGTTCCCGTCGTGCGGCACGACGAGGTCGCCGTACGCACGGGCCTCCGGGGCGCTGTTCCACAGCTCCGCCAGGCCGGGAACCCCCAAGTGTCCGGCGAGCGCCGCCGCGGTCCTGCCCGGGCCGATGAGCCGTCTGGCCAGGGCTCGGTGCTGCTGGAAGGCGGCATGGGCGGAGCTCTTGGCGAACGCGGCGTCCACCCAGGCGCACCAGTCCCAGTCGCCCAGCGACTCCAGCAGCATCGCGTGGTTGGCGGCGGCCAGCACCTCGTCCGGCAGCTCGGCGCGCGACCGCAGGCCGGACTGGGCGAGCGCGGAGCGGCTGTCGAGATGGAAGAGGCGTTCGGCGTACGGCAGGGCGACCGGGCCGCCGTAGCGCTCGGTCTCGGGCTCGTACGCCTCCACGCTCATCCCGCGCAGCAGGCCGACCTCCCGCCACCTCCTGACGTGCCGGGCCAGCTCCGGCAGGACGTGCGAGCAGAGGGCGTCCGGGGTGCCGTGGAAGCGAACGCGCAGGTGCGGGTCGGGGTCCCGGTAGCGGATGAAGAACCAGTGGTCGACGTGGTCGCCGATGTCCTGCAGGAGGGCCGGGAGGTGGGTGGCGAGCAGTTCGGCGTGCGTGTCCTCGCCGGCGTACAGCTTGGCGTGGAGCCAGTCCTCGCCCGGGAGGCGGATGTCGTCCGGGGCCGTCGGCCCGGTCGCACGGGCGCTCGCCGGGACCGGCTCCGCCGGCCGCGGGCGGTGGACGAGGGGGATCAGCACCTCGGTCATGTGCCCGTGCGACCAGCCGAGCCCGCGGCCGTCGGCCGTGCGGTCCTCCACGACGCCGAAGCCGCCGCCGGCGCGGACCTCCCGGCGCAGCAGGGTGCGGTGCCAGGGATTGGCGAGGTCGATGCCGAAGCCCTGGTCGCCCCGGACGATCTGCACCCGGTCGGGCACCCGGTAGCGCCGGCGCCAGTCGTCCAGGGCTCGCTCCCAGCCCTCGTCGCCATTCCCGGCGGCGGCCGTGCGGAGGTGGCGGTCGGGCAGCCAGCGCTTCGGGGACAGCGTGATCCTCCCGAAGGTCACCCGGGGGAGGAAGGGGAGGTCCTGGAGGCCGTGCCAGTCCCAGTCCGTCCAGACCCGGGAGTGCGCGACGCCGATGTCGTACAGCAGCCGGGCCACGCGGGGCGCCTGCCGCTGCGGGGAGACCAGGTGCGGGACGACGGGCAGGACGCGGCGCCCGGTGGCGGGGTCGGTGAGCCGCATTCCGGAGGCATCGACGCTCACGAGGAGGCGGCGCCAGTCGAGGTGACCGTTCTCGGCGGGGTCGGCGTACACGCCCACGGGGATGCGGTGCGGCAGTAGCCGAGGCACCCGGAGCGGGTTCAGGGCCCGGGCCGCGCGCGGCCGGAAGACGACTTGGGCGGGCAGTGTCCGCCCGTCGTCGAGCCGGCCCAGCAGCGCGGCCAGTTCCTCGGTGGCACCGGCCTGTTCCGCGAACCGGGCGGCCGTCGCGCCGGCCGTCCAGGACCCGGAGTGCGGCCCCTGGACCAGGGTAAACTCCCCGCGGTCCAGGGCCTCGGCGCTGTCGGCCAGGAGCTGGAAGCAGAGCTCCAGCGAGTCAGGACCCGCCGCCTCCCGTTCCGCCTCGGACAGCTCGTCGTCCGCCGCGAGCAGGCGCAGCACCTCGTCGTCCAGGCGGATCTCGTCGTCGCCGCCGGACAGCGCCTCCTGCACCAGCTCGGTGACCAGTCGGCGCCGCTTCCGGTCGACGGCGTCCCGCGGCTCGGGCGCCGGCGGTTCGTCCGCGTCGGCGCGGTCACGGTAGGCGGCGGGGAACCCCAGGCCGCGGTGCGGGTCGACGAGTTCGCCCAGCGGCACGCGGGCCGTCATGCCGTACCGCTCCATGAAGGCGTCGCAGTACTCCCGCAGGTGGGAGAAGCCGGCGGCCTTCCGCGAGACGGTCCACATCGCCGACGCGTAGCGCCGGGCCTCCTCGACGACGACGGGCGGGATCCGGACGTCCGCGTCCGTCCGCAGGTCCACCTGGAGGGGCGGGTGCGGGGTGCCGTCGGTGGTGCCGGTCGCCCGGAGGGCCCGGTGCCAGGCGTCCTCGCCCTCGCCGGGCGCGGCCTGTTCGTAGGCGCGGACGGCGTCGCGGACGGCGCGCAGCCGTTCCGCCGCTTCCGGCAGCGCCTCGACGGCGGCCTCGACCCGGTCGAGGGTCCTCCCGTCGAGGTGCGGTTCGTCGAGCGAGGTGAGCAGGAAGCCGTGCCGGATCAGCTGAGCCAGGGCGGCGTCGATCCGCTCGGCCGGGGAGTCGGGGAACGTCGCGGCCGCCTTCTCCAGCAGCCCGCCGTAGGGCTCCGGCGCGGCGGCGGTCTCGCACACCCAGGCGACCAGGGCGGTGTGCCGTACGGAGAGGTCGCGCGGTGCGGCCGGCAGGATCAGCCGCCCGCCGCGAATCCGGCAGAGGTTGTTCGCGACGACGTGGACGCGGCCGCGGACCTCGGGCGCCTCCAGCCACCGCCGGACGCGCTCCTCCAACCAGGCGCCGTCGAGGCGGACCGTCTTCTGCCCCGGCCCTCGGATCTCCAAGTGGGCGGACGGGCCGGTGCGGGCGGTGGTCACGCCCGCGAAGAGGCCGAAGGGGGTGGGCCTGCCGCGGTGCCGCAGCGCGTACCGGGTGAGGGAGAGCGCCGCGCCCGTCAGGCGTTTGGGAGGCAGCTCGGTGCCGGAGGCGAGCCGGTCGAGGCTATCCGCGAGACTGCCGCTGGCGACCCGGACCGCCTCCCGCAGCAGCGGATCGGCGGCGAGGGCGAGGACGTCGGGCGCGGTCCCCGTGGCGACGGGCGGGAGGGCGCGGGTGCGCGGCGCGCCGGCCATGCGGACGAACAGGGGTCCGGCGCTCTCGTAGTGGTCGTACTGCACGACGGTGTCCCTCGGGGATCGGCTCCGGACCGGACGGGGGTGCCCCGGGGGCGGACCGAGCCGCCCCCGGGGTGTGCTGCAGCCGTGTGGATCAGGTGCAGTTCCAGCAACGGGCGCGGGTGTTCCAGCTGTTGCAGGTGCTGGTGTAACCGCCGAATTCGGTGGCGGAGAAGTCCGCCTCCGGAACCTGGACGTCGATGTCCAGGTCGGTGATGTCCACGTTTTCCTGACGGGTGGGGAGCGAGCTGATACGCATGTAAAGCTCCTGACAGTCGATGCACGGCCGTTGCCGGCCGCGCGGCTGGAATAGCGTTCGACGAACTGCCGGTGACTGTAGGCCGGGGCATTAGGGCCGATCAAGAGTTCTTCGCAAAGGGATGCTGGTATTCCCTTGTCCGCTTTGCCTGAGTGGCTCGGCATTCATGGCTGTTGCCCCATGCATTGATCGACCGAGGGTGATCGCGTGCGCGCGGGCCGTGGTGAGCCGCCGGAAATTCTCCGGTCGCGGGTGCTTGGGTCAGCCGCCCAGACAGGAGCCGTGAACGCGAAACGAACCGGAGAGCGCGGTGCTTTTCACAAACGGTGGGTTGAATTCCTGTGGCGCTGTGCGGCTATGGGAAAGGTGCGCGTTTTGCCGGGCAGTGGGGTGGAGTGGGTGGCGAGGTGGTTACGGAGCGGGCGGCGCGGCGGCTTTGGCGGGTGCCCCGGGAAAATTGGTTCAGTTCACCAGCAGTGCCATGTCCCAGCCGGCGTGTGCGCGGGCGCCGTTGGCGTAGGCGTCGAGGGCGAGTGCGGTGCCGGCGGCGCCTTCCAGGAAGCCTGGGACGTCGGCGCCGAGTGGGGAGCCGGTCATGGCGGTGCGGAAGCCGAAGCGGTGGTCTTCGCGGTAGTGGGCGAGGGTGAGTGCCGCCAACTCGTCGCGAACAGCGGGGATGCGGGCGTCGTCGATGTGCTCGCCGAGCAGGCCGAGGATGTGGAGGAGGCCGGCCGTGCCGTGGCAGAGGCCGGCGTCTTCCAGGCCCCAGTCCGTCACCGGGCGTTCCAGGAGGGGCAGGAGGGAGCGGTGGGCGAGGGCGTGCCAGTCGGGGCGGTCCAGGGCGAGGGCCGCGAGCTGGACGGCGCGGGAGGCGCCGGGGGCGCCGTAGCACCAGGAAGGGCGCTGCCGGGACAGGCCGAGCGCCCGGGGGCCGCCGGTCCACTGCTCCAGGGAGAGGTGGAAGGGCCACCGGAGGCCGTCGCCGTCGGGCTCGGCCCACTGCTCCAGCAGTCCTACCAGGTTCTCGATGGCCTCGCGCTGGCCTTCGACCGCGACGCCCTGCCGCCAGGCGAGGGAGAGCAGGGCCAGCGGGCCTGTGATCCCGTGCGCGAGGCCGAAGTTGAGGTGGCCGGCGGCGAACTCCCGCTCTCGGCCCTTCCTGGGGGTCGCCAGCGCCCACCACCGCGGGACCCGGTGCCCCGCGTGGACGACGTCGCCCGACGCCAGGGCGACGAGGTGGGACAGGACGGCGCGGAGCTCGGGCTCGCAGGCGGCGCCCCGCGCCAGCAGGTGCCGGCCGATGCCGCTCAGGCCGCGGATCACCTCGAACTCGCCGTTCGTGGCCGCGGGTTCCGTCACCGGGCGGGGGAGCGCCTTCCGGACCAGGATCCGGTGGTACTCGTCGAACCGGCCGAGCGCCTCCCGGTATCCGCCGGTGGCCCGGTGGGCGACCAGCACGGCGAAGGCGGCGGACCCCTTCCCCTGGTGGAGGCCGGAGCCCTCCGCCGCGTCCCCCGTCACGCCCAGCGCGGCGCGCAGGCAGGCGTGGGCCCGCTCGGCGTGGCCGGCGCCGGTGGCCCGGGTGCCGCTGAACGCGAGGGCGAGGCCCGGGTACCCGCCCAGGGAGAGGCCGGACCAGAGCTCCGCGTCACCGGGGCGGTCACGCCGTCCCGGATCGTCCGGGAAGCCGACGCCGGCCGCCACCGACTCGGGATCGGCGAGCTTGTCCAGTGTGCGGGCGACGACCGCGAGCGCCGCGGCGCCGTGGCGGGGTACGGGCACGTCACGCCTCCTGGCGTACGCCGGCCGGGCGCCGGGCGTGCCGGAGCCGCCCCAGGCGGTCCCGCGCCACGCCGCGCAGGACCGCGCGGGCCCGCTCCTCGCCGGCGGGGTCGAGCCCCAGCAGCCGCACGTACTGCATGTGCAGCAGGGAGCGGAGGATCCGGTCGCGGTGGGGGAGGGGCAGCGCGCGGAAGGCCCGGGCCTCCGGGGGGTCGGACCAGAGGTCCGCGAGTGCGGGGAGGGAGAGGCGGTCCGCCAGCGCCGCGGCCGTCCGGCCCGGTACGACGAGACCGGCGGCCGACTCGCGGTGCCGTTGGTACACGGCGTGGGCGGGCCCCTTGGGGAACGCGCCCGCCGCCCAGGAGGCCCAGTCCGGTCCGTACGCGGCGTCCAGCAGGACCGCGTGGTTGGCGGCGGCCAGGACGGCGTCGGGTGGCGGGGGCCCACCGCGCCGGGCCGCGAGCTGCAGCAGGACCGATCGGCTGTCCAGATGGAAGAGGCGTTCCGCGTGCGGCAGCACGCCGGGGCCGCCGTAGCGGTCCGTCTCCGGCATGTAGGCGTCCAGCGTCATCTCCCGGACCAGCCCGGCGTCCTGCAGGTCCCGTACGTGACGGGCCAGTTCGGGCAGGACGTGGGTGGCGAGCGCCTTCGCCTCGCCGTGGAAGCGGAGGCGCAGGTGCGGCTCGGGGTCCCGGTAGCGGATGAAGAACCAGTGGTCGACGTGGGCGTCGACGGCGCGGAGCAGGGGCGGTAGGTGGGCGGCGAGGAGCTCGTCGTGGAAGCTCTCGGCCGCGTAGAGCTTGGCGTGCAGCCAGTCCTCGCCCGGCAGGTGGCGGGTGCGGACGTCGGCGGGGCGCGGTGTGGTGGGACGCGGTGTGGTCGGGAGCTCCGGGGCCGGCGCGGCGGCTCGGACGGCCGGGGCGGTCTCCCTGACGCCCGGGATGGCTTCCCGGCCCGGCGCCGCCTCCCGCCCCCGGGAGCGGCGGACGAACGGGATCAGCACCTCCGCGCCGTACCCCCCGGCCCAGCCCAGCTCCCGGCCGCCGGCCGTCGGGTCCTCGACGACGCGCGCGGCGTCGCCGGCGAGGATCTCGTGGCGCAGCAGGGTGCGGTGCCAGGCGTCCGTCAGGTCGAGTCCGAAGCCGCGGTCCGCTCGGGCGAGCTGCACCCGCTCCGGCACCCGGTAGCGGTCCCGCCAGGCGGCCACGGCGGCGTCCCAGCCCTCCGGCCGCGCGGCGGCCCGGCGCAGGCTCCGGTCGGGGAGCCACCGCTTCGGGGAGACGACCACCCTGCCGGAGGTGACCCGGGGCAGGACGACGAGGAGGTCGTCCAGGCCGTGCCAGTCCCAGCCGGGCCAGGCCGGGGTGCCGCCGTGGGCGAGGTCGGCGAGCAGCCGGGCCGCGTGCGGCGCCTGGTGGAGGGTGAGCATGTGCGGGACGACGGGCAGGACGCGGCGCCCGGTGCCGGGGTCGGTGAGCCACAGCCCCGAGCCGTCCGCGGCGACGAGGAGGCGGCGCCAGTCGAGGTGGCCGTCCTCGGCGGGGTCGGCGAACGCGCCCACCGGGATGTGGTGCGGGAGGAACCGGGGGACCTGGAGCGCGGTGAGGGCGCCGGGAGCGTGCGGCCGGAAGACGACCTGCGCCGGCAGCGCGTCCCCGTCGTCGAGCGCCCCCATGAGCCGGGCGAACGCGCCGGTGGTGCCGGTGAGTTCCGTGAAGCGTCCGGCCGTCGCGCCGGCGGTCCAGGAGCCCGGGTGGGCGCCGCCGACCAGCCGGAAGTCGCCGCGGGCCAGGGCGGCGGGACTGTCGGACAGCAATTGGAAACAGAGCTCCGACGAGCCCGGTTCCGCCCGCGGTTCGGGGTCGTCGGGCCGGTCCGGCGCCAGGTGGGCGAGGACGTCGGGGGTGAGCCGCAGCTCGTCGCCCTCCCCGGCCAGGGCCTCCTGCGCCAGCTCGGCGAGCAGCCGGCGCCGGGCGCGGAAGGCGTGGTCGACGGCGCCCGGCGCCTCCGGTGCGCCGGGGGCCGTCCGGTAGGACGCCGGGAAGCCGAGGCCGCGCTGCGGGTCGACGAGTTCGCCGAGCGGTACGGACGCCGTGCCGTACCGCTCCAGGAAGGCCGACCGGTAGGCCGCCAGGGCCCCGGCCGGGGGCCGGTCCGGCGTGATCTCCCGCAGCACCGACACGTACCGTTCGGCCTCGTCGAGGACGGCCCGCGGGACGCGGACGTCGGCGTCCAGGCGGAGGTCCACCCGGACGGGCGGGACGGCCGGCGCCACGTCGTCCGGGACGCCCGCCGCCCGGAACACCGTGCGCAGCGCCGTCCCGCCGGCGCCGGGCGGCGTGCGTTCGTAGGCCGCCAAGGCCGCGCGGACGGCCCGCAGTTCCTCCGCCGCCCGGGGGTCCGCGGCGACGGCCGCCTCGATCCGGTCGAGCGTCTCCTCGGCGGGGCCGGGACGGTCGAGCGAGGTGAGCAGGAAGCCCTTCCCGGTCAGCACGGCCAGGACGTCGTCGAGCCGCTCGGCCGGCGCGCCGGGGAAGGCCGCGACGGCGCGGTCCAGGAGGTCGCCGTAGCGGACGGGGGCGGCGGCCGCGTCCCGCACCCAGTCGACCAGGGCGGTGCGCCGGACGGAGATGTCCTGCCCGCCGGCGGGCACCAGCAGCCGGCCGCCGTGTACCCGGCACAGGTCGTTGAGGACGACGTCGAGCCCGTGCCGGACCTCCGGCACCGCCGTCCAGACCCGCAGCCGGTCGTCCAGCCAGGCCCCGTCGGGGCGGGCGGCCTTCCGCCCGGGGCCGCGCACCTCCGCCCCCGCGTCCGGGCAGACCCGTGCGACGGTCACCCCGGCGAGGAGCCCGAAGGGGGTCGTCCGGTCCGCGTGGCGCAGGGCGTACCGGGTGAGCGACAGGGCGGCCTTGCGCAGGCGCTTGGGCGGGACGGCGGCGCCGGCCTCGAGCCGGTCGAGGAGAAGGGCGAGATCCGGGCTGGCCACCCGGACCGCTTCCCGGAGCAGAGGGTCGGCGGCGAGCGCCCGGAGATACGGGAGCGGGTCCGTCCCGTCGAAGGCGGGCAGGCGCCGGGTGCGCGGGACGCCGGCCATGCGGACCAGCAGGGGCCCGGCCGCCTCGTAGTGGTCGTACCGCATGTCTCTTCCTCGCTCGGTGCGGTGGCACGAAAGGCCGGGTGGCATGAAAACCCGGGTGCCACGAAAACCCGGAGGGCGCGGGGGACGCCCTCCGGGAGTCGGAGTCGGTCAGCAGACCGGGCAGCGCCCGATCACGCCGCCGCCGCTCCACCACGGGCCGGACCCGGCCTTGCGGTCGAAGTCGGCGGTGACGTCGGATTCCGTGACCGTGACGTCGAGGTCCAGCTCCGCGATGTCCGCGTATCCCTCGCTGACGTCGAACGATTTCGTGTGCGGCATGGAAATCTCCTGACTGCTCGTGGTGCGGCCCGGTCGGCTTCGCGAGCCCGAACGGGTTCGGTCGATCCGTGGCGATCTTAGGAGCGGGAAACGACGCCGGACAAGGGTGTCCGGGGTAACACTTTTCGCTTTCCCCTTTCCTTGGATGTCCGCCGTTCCGGAATATCTGCCCTCCTTTTCGGTGCGTGGCAGAAATGGGCGTCATAAAAGGCGGGGTGATTGCGGGTGAAAGGGTGCCCGGCCGTCCCGGAGTCCCCGCGGCGGGTGCTCCGGGGGCCCGGCGGCGCGGCCGGAGCCCCGGATGGGGAGGCGCTCTTCGGTGGTCCGCCCGGTGGTCCGCCCGGCGGTCCACCGCGTCCGCCCGCGCTCCCGCATCCGGGCGGTTTCTCGCCGTCGGGCCGCACGTTCGGCGGCCGGGGAAGTGCATCGAGTGATCCGATTGGCGATATTTGTCCCTGCGTCATGTGTTCCGTGTCATATGTTCCGCATCATGTGTTCTGCGTCGGCGTCCCGCCGCGCCCCGGCCCGACCATGTCACCGGCCCCGGCCCCCGAGGAGGCAGTCCATGCGAGGAGGCGTACGGAGCCGGGCCGGGGCCGCTCTCTGTGTCGTCGGGCTCGCCGCCGCGGCCGCCGCCGGGTGCGGGGGCGGGGTGGACGAGCGGGCGGTGGGGGTGGTGCGGGCGTCGTGGGGGGATCCGCAGAACGCGCTGGAGCCGGCCAACACCAACGAGGTGCAGGGCGGCAAGGTGCTCGACCTGATCTTCCGGGGGCTCAAGCGGTACGACCCGAAGACCGGCGCCGCCGAGGACATGCTGGCCGAGAGGGTCGAGTCGGACGACGCCCAGAATTTCACCGTCCGTCTCAAGGACGGCTGGACGTTCAGCAACGGGGAGAAGATCACCGCGCAGTCCTTCGTGGATGCCTGGAATTACGCGGCGCTGGTGGACAGCCGGCAGAAGAACGCCGCTTTCTTCTCCTATGTCGACGGTTACGAGAAAGTCCATCCGGTGAAAGGCGAGCCGACCGCGAAAACCCTTTCCGGGCTCGTTGTGAAAGACCCCCGGACTTTCACCGTGAAACTCCGCACCAAGTTCTCCACCTGGCCCGACACCCTGGGCTACCCGGCCTTCGCCCCGCTGCCCCGCGCCTTCTTCGAGGACCACGCGGGCTGGCTGCGGAAGCCCGTCGGCAACGGCCCGTACGCGATCGACGCGTACACCCGGGGTTCGGTCATGCGGCTCAGCAGATGGGACGGCTACCCGGGCCCGGACAAGGCGGAGAACACCGGCGTGGAACTCCGCGTCTACACCGACAACAACACCGCGTACACCGACCTCCAGGCCGGCAACATCGACCTCGTCGACGACATTCCCAGCACCCAGCTGAGAAACGTCCGGAAGGACCTCGGGAACCGCTACATCAACCAGCCGGCCGGCATCCTCCAGACGCTCGTCTTCCCGCTGTACGACGAGAGGTGGTCGAAGGCCGGGATGGAGAAGGTCCGGCGGGGGCTGTCCATGGCGATCGACCGGGAGCAGATCACCCGGCGGATCTACCGCGGCACCCGGACGCCGGCCGGTGACTGGACGTCACCCGTGCTCGGCGACAAGGGCGGCTACAAGTCCGGGCTGTGCGGCGACGTCTGCACCTACGACCCGGGCCGCGCCAAGGAGTTGATCCAGGAGGGCGGCGGGCTCCCCGGCGGGCGGGTCACCCTCAGCTCCAACGTCGACACCGGGTCCCACCGCGTCTGGATGGACGCCGTGTGCAACAGCGTCAACAACGCCCTCGGCGACGACCGCGCGTGCACCGTCAACCCCATCGGCACCTTCGCCGACTACCGCAACAAGATCACCCAGCAGCGGATGACCGGCCTGTTCCGCTCCGGCTGGCAGATGGACTACCCGCTCATCCAGAACTTCCTCCAGCCCACCTACTACACCGACGCCTCGTCCAACTACGGGAAGTTCGCCGACGCCCGCTTCGACCGGCTCGTCGACGAGGCCAACGCCGAGTCCGACACCGGGAAGGCGGTCGCGAAGTTCCAGGACGCCGAGCGGGTCCTCGCCGAGCTGATGCCGGTGATCCCGCTCTGGTACCAGAACGGGAACGCCGGCTACACCGCCGGCCTCTCCGACGTGACGCTCAACCAGTTCAGCGTGCCCGTCTACGAGCGGATCAAGGTCAAGTGACGCCCGTCTCCACCGCGCCACGAGGAGGGGTCCCATGGGACGGTATGTGATCCGCCGGCTGCTCCAGATGATCCCGGTGTTCATCGGCAGCACGTTCCTCATCTTCTTCATGGTCTACGCGCTCGGCGACCCCGTCGCCGCCCTCTTCGGCGACAAGGCGCCCGACCCCGCCGTCGCCGCCCGCATCCGCGCCGAGCTCTACCTCGACCAGCCGCTGTGGAAGCAGTACCTGCACTACATGGGCCAGATCCTCACCGGTGACTTCGGCACCGCCTTCACCGGACAGCCCGTCCTCGACCTCATGGCGGACGCCTTCCCGGTCACCCTGCGGCTGACGATCGTCGCCGTGGCCTTCGAGGTCGCCGTCGGCATCGCCCTCGGCGTCGTCAGCGGGCTGCGACGCGGCCGGCCGGCCGACACCTCCGTGCTGATGGTCACCCTGATCGTCGTCTCGGTCCCCACCTTCGTCAGCGGCTACCTCCTCCAGTACCTCTTCGGCGTCAAGTGGGCGCTCGTCGCCCCGTCCGTCTCGCCCGAGGCGACCTTCGCCGAACTGCTGCTGCCCGGAGCCGTCCTGGGCCTGGTGTCGCTCGCCTACGTCACCCGGCTCACCCGCACCTCGCTCGCCGAGAACGCCCGCGCCGACTACATCCGCACCGCCGTCGCCAAGGGCCTCCCGCGCCACCGCATCGTCCTCCGGCACCTGCTGCGCAACTCGCTGATCCCCGTGGTCACCTTCATCGGCGCGGACATCGGCGCGCTGATGGGCGGCGCCATCGTCACCGAGCGGATCTTCAACATCCACGGCGTCGGCTACCAGCTCTACCAGGGCATCCTCCGGCAGAACTCGCCCACCGTGGTCGGCTTCGTGACCGTCCTCGTCCTCGTCTTCCTCCTCGCCAACCTGATCGTCGACCTCCTCTACGCCGTGCTCGACCCGAGGATCCGCCATGTCTGAGCCCCCGTACCCGCCGCCGAACCCGGAAGGGCCGGCCCCCGCCGGCCCGCTCGGTTCCCTCGGCCCCGTCAGCCCCGGCGACGGCGGCGCCGCGCGGCTGGCGTCCCGCGAGGCGGAGTCCCTGGAGCGGCCTCCCGGGAAGCCCGCGGAACCGGCCCCGCCCGCCCCCGAGAAGGCGCGCAGCCTGTGGTCCGACGCCTGGCACGACCTGCGCCGCAACCCCGTCTTCCTGCTCTCCGCGCTGGTCATCGCCTTTCTGCTGCTGATCGCCGTCTGGCCGGGGCTGGTGGCGGGCGGCAACCCGCTCCAGTGCGACCTCGCCAAGTCCCAGGAGGGCTCCCAGCCCGGCCACCCCTTCGGCTTCGACGCCCAGGGCTGCGACGTCTTCACCCGCACCATCCACGGCGCCCGCGCCTCCATCACCGTCGGCGTCTGCGCGACGGCCGGCGCCGCGCTGCTCGGCAGCGTCCTCGGCGGGCTCGCCGGGTACTACGGGGGATGGTGGGACGGGCTGCTCTCGCGGCTCGCCGACGTCTTCTTCGGCATCCCCATCATCCTCGGCGGCCTCGTCTTCCTCTCCGTCGTCACCGGCGGCTCCGTCTGGCCGGTGGTCGGCTTCATCGTCCTGCTGGGCTGGCCGCAGATCTCCCGCATCGCCCGCGGCGCCGTCGTCGCCGCCAAGCAGCACGACTACGTCCACGCCGCCCGCGCCCTCGGCGCCGGCGACCGCCGGCTGCTGCTGCGGCACATCGCGCCCAACGCGGTGGCCCCCGTCATCGTCGTCGCCACCATCGCCCTCGGCACCTACATCGCCCTGGAGGCCACGCTCTCCTTCATCGGCGTCGGCCTCAAACCACCCACCGTCTCCTGGGGGATCGACATCTCCAACGCCTCCAACCAGATCCGCAACGCCCCCCACATGCTGCTCTGGCCGGCCGGGTTCCTCAGTGTGACGGTGCTCGCGTTCATCATGCTCGGCGACGCGGTGCGCGACGCCCTCGACCCCAAACTGCGCTGAGGAGGCGGCCCGTGAGCGACGCCCTGCTGGAAGTCCGCGACCTGCACGTCGAGTTCCGTACCCGGGATGGCGTGGCCAAGGCCGTCAACGGCGTCAGCTGCTCGGTCGACGCCGGGGAGACGCTGGCCGTGCTCGGCGAGTCCGGCTCGGGCAAGTCGGTGACCGCGCAGGCCGTCATGGGCATCCTGGACTCGCCGCCCGGCCGCGTCACCGGCGGTCAGGTCCTCTTCCGCGGCCAGGACCTGCTCACCATGGGCGCCGAGCACCGCCGCCGGCTGCGCGGCGACCGGCTCGCCATGATCTTCCAGGACGCCCTGTCGGCGCTCAACCCGGTGCTCACCGTCGGCGCCCAGCTCGCCGAGATGTACGAGGTCCACCAGGGCATGACCCGCAGGGACGCGCGGGCCCGCGCGATCACCCTGATGGACCGGGTGCGGATCCCGGCCGCCAAGGACCGGGTGGGGGACTACCCGCACCAGTTCTCGGGCGGGATGCGCCAGCGCATCATGATCGCGATGGCGTTGGCGCTGGAGCCGGACCTGATCATCGCCGACGAGCCGACGACCGCCCTCGACGTCACCGTCCAGGCGCAGGTGATGGACCTGCTCGCGGAGTTGCGGCGGGAGTACGACATGGGGCTCGTCCTCATCACCCACGACCTGGGCGTCGTCGCCGACGTCGCCGACCGGATCGCGGTGATGTACGCGGGACGCGTCGTCGAGAACGCACCCGTCCGCGACCTGTACGCCGCACCCGCCCACCCGTACACCCAGGGCCTGCTGGAGTCCGTCCCGCGCCTGGACCGCAAGGGCAAGGAGCTGCACGCGATCAAGGGCCTGCCGCCCAGCCTCGTCAACATCCCGCCCGGCTGCCCCTTCCACCCCCGCTGCCCCAGGGCCCGGGACGTCTGCCGCACCGACCGGCCGCCCCTCTTCCCGGTGGCGCCCGGCCGCAGCAGCGCCTGCCACTTCTGGAAGGAGACCCTCGATGCGAGCCGGAGCTGACTCGACGCGAGCCGGAGCTGACTCGACGCGACCCGCAACGGAGCAGAGCCGTGACGCGAGCCGGGGAGACCGCTGATGCGTGCTGACGGCGGGGCCGTCCTGGAGGTACGCGACCTGGTCAAGCACTACCCGCTGACCCGCGGCGTCCTCGTCCGCCGGCAGGTCGGCGCCGTCCGGGCCGTCGACGGCGTCTCCTTCGACCTGCGCCGCGGCGAGACCCTGGGCGTCGTCGGGGAGTCCGGCTGCGGCAAGTCCACCCTGGCCCGGCTGCTCGTCAACCTCGAACGGCCCACCGCCGGGCGGATCCTCTACAAGGGCGAGGACATCACCCGGCTGTCCGGCCGGGCCCTGAAGGCGGTCCGCCGCAACATCCAGATGGTCTTCCAGGACCCGTACACGTCGCTGAACCCCCGCATGACCGTCGGCGACATCATCGGCGAGCCCTTCGACATCCACCCGGAGGCGGCCCCCAAGGGCGACCGGCGCCGGCGGGTGCGGGAGCTGCTGGAGGTCGTCGGCCTCAGCCCCGAGCACGTCAACCGGTACCCGCACCAGTTCTCGGGCGGGCAGCGGCAGCGCATCGGCATCGCCCGCGGGCTCGCCCTGCGCCCCGAGATCATCGTCGCCGACGAGCCCGTCTCGGCGCTGGACGTCTCCGTGCAGGCCCAGGTCGTCAACCTGCTGGAACGGCTCCAGGACGAGTTCGAGCTGTCGTACGTCTTCATCGCCCACGACCTGTCCGTGGTCCGGCACATCTCGGACCGGGTGGCCGTGATGTACCTCGGCCGCCTGGTGGAGGCGGGCACCGACGCCCAGATCTACGACCACCCCACCCACCCCTACACCCAGGCGCTGCTGTCGGCCGTCCCGGTGCCGGACCCGTCCGTCCGCACCCGCCGCGACCGCATCCTGCTGGTGGGCGACGTCCCCTCGCCCGCGAACCCGCCCTCCGGCTGCCGGTTCCGCACTCGTTGCTGGAAGGCGCGGCGCCGGTGCGCCGAGGTCGTGCCGCCGCTGGAGGTCCCGGAGGCGTTCCGGGAGAGCGGCGGCCCGGCGGCCCACGTGTCCGCCTGCCATTACGCGGGGGAGCGGCGGGTGGTGCCGGCGGGAGACGTGGGGGACGCGAGGGATGTAAGGGGCGCGGGGGACGCGGGGGACGTCGGGGACTGAGACCGCCCCCGCGGCGAGCCCGCGAACGCCTCCCCGCCGGCCGACAAGTACGGTCCGAGGGCCGCTGTCCACGCGGCCAGGGGAGGGTGGCCGGTGGAAACCGACGATGAGTTGCTGGTGCGGTCGGCGGGGGAGGCGCGGGCCTTCGAGCCGCTGGTCGGGCGGCACGCGACCGCGCTGCACGGGTACTTCGCGCGCCGGGCGCCCGCGGCGGCGGACGACCTGCTCGCGGAGGCGTGGCTCCAGGCGTTCACGGCGCGCGGGACGTACGACCCGGCGCGCGGCACGGCGCGCGCCTGGCTGTTCGGGGTGGCCCGCAACGTGCTGGCGGCGCACTGGCGCGGGGAGGCCCGGCACCGGCGGACCGTACCGGCGGACGAATCCAGCAGCGACCCGTGGCACGCGGTCGACCGGCGGCTCGACGCGGCGGCGGTGGCGCCGCTGATCCGCGAGACCCTGGCCGAACTCCCGCACGTGGAGCGGGAGCTGATGCTTCTCGTCGCCTGGGAGCAGCTGAGCCCCACCGAGGCCGCCGCCGTGGTCGGCGTCCCCGCCGGCACCGCCCGCTCCCGGCTGCACCGTGCGCGCGCCCGGCTGCGCGCGGCCCTCGGCCAGTCCCGGACGCTCCCCCTGACAGGAGACCTCACATGAGCGGGAACGACCACAACGACCACAACGACCGCAACGATCGCAACGACGGCAAGGAGCAGGACTTCCTGGACTTCCCCGGCGCCGACCGGCTGCGCGCGGCGGGCCGCGTGGAACCGCCCACGGCCGACGCCGTCGCGGCGGCCCTGGACGCCGTACGGGCCGCCGCCCGCGCCGAGGAGGGGAGCGCGCCGGGGGGCGCGAC
>NZ_JAIQLH010000226.1 GCF_020037025.1 Streptomyces huiliensis
GGCCGGCGCCCGCGCGCGGCGGCCGGCGGTCCGCGCGCCGGCTCGCCGCTCCCCTGCTGGCCCTGCTCATCGCGGCCGGGGGCGTCTCGGCCGTCCTGTTCCTCGACGACGGCAAGGAACCGGGGACGAGCCCGTCGGGCGGGACGACGACACCGTCCTCGGCCCCGGGCCCGGTGCGCCGGTCGGACGCCTCGTCGGAACCGGACGACGCCTCCTCCGAACCGAACGGGGACCACTCGTCGGCATCCGCGCCGAGCGGCGACGACTCCTCCGGCGGTCCGGCGGAGACGCCCGGCGCCACGACGACCTGTCCGCCCGGCAGCTGGGTGGCGACCTGCCGCCCCTACTGACGACCCATCACGGACACACCCACCGCGAGACATCCATCGGCAGTGCAAGAACCGGCAATCGGGGGTGCGCACATGTGGCTGATACCCGTCCCCATCGACACGACCGGCAGGCGGAAACGGCGCCGGATCCGGGCCGTCACCCTGCTGGCGGTCCCGGCCCTGGCCGTCGGCCCCGCCCTGACGGCGTGTTCGTCGGACGGATCCGGCGGCGACGGCAAGAAGAAGTCCATCACGCTGGAGGCGGTCGGGCAGGCCGGTGACAACCCGTTCGTCGCCGACCCGCGCAGCGACGTCAAGGGGGTCAGCTCGACCGACGGCGGCGGCGCGACGGACGGCGACGCCCCGGGTGCCTTCGGCGGCACCCGGCAGACCTCCCGCTGCGACAAGGCCCAGTTGCTCAAGGACCTGGCGGGCGACCCGGTCAAGGCCAAGGCGTGGGCCGAGGCCCGGGGCGTCGCGGAGGCGGAGATCATGGGGCACGTGGAGGGCCTGACGCCGGCGGTCCTGATGCACGACACCCTCGTCACCAACCACAACTACGACGGCGACGGCAGGACGCGGGCCTACCAGGCCGTGCTGCAGGCCGGGGTGGCGGTGCTCGTCGACGCGTACGGGAAGCCGGCGGTCAAGTGCAACTGCGGGAACCCGCTGCGGGAGCCGGACTCCTCGGTCGACGTGCGCACGTCCGAGCTCAACGGGCGGCGCTGGGAGGGCTTCGCCGTGGCGACGGTCACGGTCATCCGGCCGCGGCCCGCGGACAAGGGGCCGTTGAAGGCGCTCCCGCTGGTCGACACCGAGCGGAAGGACCGGATGTTCCACCGCGAGATCGGCGACGACGGCAAGCACGACTCGGCCTCGACGCCCCGGCCGCCGGAGCCGCCCCGCTCGTCCGGCGCGCCCGGTACGGGCACGGGCTCGCCCTCGCCGGGCGGCTCCGGCAAGCCCTCCGAGCCGTCCTCCGGCTCGTCTTCCGACCCGTCGACGCCGCCCTCGGACGCGCCGGGTTCCTCCGGTTCATCGGGCTCGTCCGGTTCATCGGGGTCGTCCGGCCCCTCGGGCGCCGGCTCCTCCCGCCCGCCGACCGGCAAACCGTCATCGCCGTCCCGCCTGCCCTCCTCACCGGGCGGCGGCTCCTCCAACGGGTACGGCTCCTCGCCGCGCCCGCCCTCGACACCGCGCGTCCCCTCGTCGCCGCACGTGCCGCCGTCGACCCCCCACGTCCCGTCGAAACCGCCCCCGGCCGTCGTCCCCACCCACGCGGTCCCGACCGTGCCGCGTGAGCCCGGGACCAAGCCCTCCGCGCCGCGGATCGCCTCCCCGCCGGCGGCCCGGCCGGCCGAACCGCCCTCGTCGGGCGGCCACTCCGCGCCGCGGGCGCCGTCAGAAGAACGCCAGTCCGAGCCCCAGCGCCGCGAACCCGCCCGCGAAAACACGGCGAACCCACAGCGTGGCACGGGGACTTGAGACCACGCGGTCCCGGAAGGCCGCCGCGCACCGCCCGTAGACGGCGAAGACGAGGAACGTGAGGAGGATGAAGACGCCGCTCAACTCGACCATGCGCCACAGGGCGTGCGGCTCGTCCTCGCTCACGAACTGCGGGAGGAAGGCGAAGAAGAAGAGGGTGAGCTTGGGGTTGAGGATGTTGATCAGCACTCCGTCGAGGATCGTCCGCGCCGCGGACCGGGGTGCGGCGTCCTCGTCGGCGGCGAGCGACCCCTTGTCCCGCAGCGTGGCCCATGCCATGAAGAACAGGTAGGCCACACCGGCGTACTTGAGGATCTGGAAGGCCAGGGCGCTGGTGTGCAGCAGCGCGGCGAGCCCGGTGACGGCCGCCGCCATGTGCGGCAGGGTGCCGAGCGTGCAGCCGGTCGCGGCGACGAGGCTCGCGCGGGCGCCGCGCGAGAGGCCGGCGGCCATGGTGTAGAGCACGCCCGTGCCCGGGGTGGCCACGACGATCAGCGAGGTCAGCAGGAATTCGATGCTCAAGGTGCTCCGTCCGGGACGCGGGCGCCGGAACTCCTCCCCCGGCGCCTCCTCCTCCCCGACCCTGCCGCCACAATGGCCCGATGGACAGATCCAAAGAGCGTTCGTCCGAAGGGTCCATAGGATCCATAGGGCCCATGGCGCCGGGTGCCGCCGGCTCGGACTTCCTCCAGCTCGACACCGGCGACGCGCCGCCGGGCGGGCTGGCCGACTGGCTGACCCGGCGGCTGCGCGAGGCGATCGCCGACGGGCGGCTGCCGGTGGGCAGCCGGCTGCCGCCCAGCCGGCTGCTGGCCGGCGAACTGCGGCTGTCGCGGGGCGTGGTGATCGAGGCGTACCGGCGGCTGACGGAGGACGGGCACGCGGCGGGGCGCGGGCGGCACGGCACGTTCGTGGTCGCGGCGCCGACCGCGGCCGTACCCGCCGTACGAGAACCGGCACCCCCTCGACTCGCCCGGCCCGACGGGCTGTTCACCTCCCCCGGCGCCGACGCGTTCGACGCGCTGCGCGCCGCCCCGGCCCGTATCGACCTCTCCCCCGGCCTGCCGGACCTGGCGGCCTTCCCGCGCGCGGCCTGGCTGGCCGCCGAGCGCGCCGTGCTCGGCTCCCTCACCCCCGCCGCGTTCGGCTACGGCGACCCGCGGGGCACGCCGGAGCTCCGCCGGGCCCTGGTCCACTGGCTCGCCAGGACGCGGGGGATCGTCGCCGACCCCGACGAGGTGATCGTCGTCGGCGGGGTCGCCCAGGCGATGGGCCTCGTGGCCCAGGTGCTGGTCCGGGAGGGGATCGACGAGGTGGCGGTGGAGGACCCGGGTTCGCTGGGCGCCCGGCAGCACTTCCGGTACTGGGGCGCGGCGACGCCGCCGGTGCCGGTGGACGCCGAGGGCGTCCGCGTCGACGCGCTACGCGCGACCGGCGCGCGGGCCGTCCTGCTCACCCCCGCGCACCAGTTCCCGACCGGGGTGGTCCTCGGGGGCGCCCGGCGGAGGGCGCTGATGGACTGGGTGGCGGACGGCGGTCTGGTCCTCGAGGACGACTACGACGCGGAACACCGCTACGACCGGCCCCCGGTGGCGGCGCTGCGGGCGATGCTCGCGGACGGCGTCTGCTACATGGGGAGCGTCTCCAAGCTGTTCGCCCCCGCGCTCCGCCTGGGCTGGCTGCTGGCCCCCGCGCGGTACCGCGAAGCCCTGGTGGACGCCAAGCGGTTCACGGACCTGGGCAGCGCGGCGCTCCCGCAACTGGCGCTGGCCCGACTGCTGGAGTCCGGCGAACTGGAGCGCCATCTGCGGCAGTTGAGGAGACGTCATCGCAGGCGCCGGGACGCGATGATCGAGGCGATCGGCGCCCGGCTGCCCGGCGCGGTGGTGCACGGCGCCGCCGCCGGCCTGCACCTCATGGTCACCTTCGAGGGCGGCCCGGACGACGCGGCGGTGGCCGCGGCGGCCCTGGAGCGGGGCGTGAAGGTGCAGCCGCTGTCCTGGCACAGCCTCCGGCCGCGGCGGCCCGGCCTGGTCCTGGGCTACGCGGTGCTGCCCGCGTCGGAGATCGCGGAGGGCGTGGCGACGGTCGCGGAGGTGATCCACGACCTCTCCTGACGCAACGTCTCCTGACGCGCCGCCTCCTGACGTAACGCCTCCTGACGACCCGTCAGCTCCCCTCCCCCATCAGGGCCCGCGCCGCCGCGCGCGCGTGCAGCGCGGGCTCGGCGCTCCCCGACACGGCCGCGGTGCCGATCGCCCCCTCCGCGAGCAGCAGGAGCTGGTCGGCCAGCGCCTCGGAGCCTCCCGCGCCGGCCGCCAGCCCGGCCAGGTACCGCCGGAAGGCGGCCTTGTGGTTCCGGGCCGCGGCGGCGACACCGGGGTGGGTGGCGCCCAGCTCCCCGTAGGAGTTGGCGAACGCGCACCCCCGGAAGTCCGGCTCGCGGAACCACGCGTGGAGCCAGTCGAAGACGGCCAGCACCCGTTCGGGCCCGGCCGGGCGCGCGTCGGCGAACCGCTCCAGGGAGGCGCGCCACCGCTCGTCCCGGCGGCTCAGGTACGCCTCCACGAGGACGTCCTTCGAGGGGAAGATCTGGTACAGCCGCTTGAGCGACACCCCGGACGCGGCCCGGATCGCGTCCATGCCGACCGCCTGCAGCCCGCGGCCGTAGAACAGCTCCTCGGCCGCGTCCAGGACCCTGCCCTCCGGCGACTCCGGTTTCGCCTGCCCCACGGTCTCCATCGTGCCCACTCCTTGCGTGAGAACCATCGTTCTCATACGCTACCGCACACCACGGAGAACGTACGTTCTCCACCTGTCGCGAGGAGACCGCCATGACCGCCGCCGCACCCGACGCCACGAGACCCCCGCTGCCGCCGTTCACCGCCGAGACCGCCCTGGAGAAGGTGCGGGCCGCCGAAGCGGCCTGGAACAGCCGCCACCCGGAGCGGGTCGCGCTCGCCTACACCGAGGACTCGGAGTGGCGGAACCGTGACGTCTTCCTCACCGGCCGCGCGGAGATCGTCACCTTCCTCCGCGACAAGTGGCGGCGCGAGCTCGACTACCGACTCCGCAAGGAGCTCTGGGCGTACGGCGACGACCGGATCGCCGTGCGCTTCGAGTACGAGTGGCACGACGCGGCGGGCCGCTGGTTCCGCTCGTACGGCAACGAGAACTGGGAGTTCGCGGCGAACGGCCTGATGCGGCGCCGCTTCGCGAGCGTCAACGACGTCGCCATCCGGGAGGACGAGCGCCGCCTGGGCGCACCGCAGATCTGAACCGACGACGCACTCGGCTTTGCACGCACCGCGTGCATAATGGGTGCACGAGCGCACCGGACCGCCGTGACAGGCGGCCCGGCGCGCCCCTCGTGCCCCGTTCCCCGGGCCGGACGACCGGCGTGGAGCCCGCCCCGGGCAGCCGAAAGGACGCATGACCGTGAGCAACCCCTTGGACCCCGCGGCGCTGGACGCCGCCCTGGAGAACGTCCACCGCGCCGGTGTGCCGGGCCTGTTCGCCGAGGTGCGCGACGGCGACGAGGTCTGGCGCGGCGCCGCGGGCGTCGCCGACCTCGCCACCGGACGGCCCGTCACCGCCGGCATGCGGCACCGCGTCGGCAGCATCACCAAGACCTTCACCGCAGCCGCGGTGCTCCGGCAGGTCGAGTGCGGCCATATCGGCCTCGACGCGCCGATCGGCCGGTACCTCCCGCAGCTGGTCCCCGGCGCGCGCGGCGACGCGATCACGGTCCGGATGCTGATCAACCACACCAGCGGCCTCGCCGAGTACCTCCCCTACGCCTATCCCTCCCTCAAGGCGTTCCCCGACCTCGCGAACACCGACCCCCGGAGCCTGGACGACCTCCGGTTCACCCGCTTCGACCCCGTCGAACTCATCGCCATGGGCGTCGCCGCACCCCCCACCGGCGCCCCGGGCGCCACACCCGGCGTCTACTCCAACACCAACTACCTGCTCCTCAGCGCTCTCCTCGAAAAGGTGACCGGCACCACGGCCGAACGGTGCATCACCCGGACCGTCATCGACCACGCCGGTCTCCAGGACACCGAACTCCCCACCGATCCGCACGTCCAGGGCCCGCACTCGCGGATGTACGAGGCGTGGTTCGGCATGATCGACCCGCCGCGCGACTACAGCGTCTACGACATGTCGTGGGTGGGGCCGGCGGCCTCCCTGATATCGACCGTCGCGGACCTCAACCGCTTCTACGCCCTGCTGTTCGCCGGCGAGATCGTCAGCCCGTCGTCCCTGGCGGAGATGCGACGCACGGTCCGGGTGATCTCCCAGGAGGGGAAGACGATCGACTACGGCCTCGGCCTGCACCCGATGGAGGCGGCTCCCGGCCAGGGAGTCTTCTGGGGCCACGGCGGTTCGGCCTGGGGCGCCGGAGCGCTGTCCCTGATCAGCCCCGACGGCGGCCGGCAGCTGTCCGTCGCGGTGAACCTCCAGCGCTGGAACGCACTCGACGCCTCGGGCCGGCCGCAGCCCCATCCCGTCGACGCGGCGCTCGCGGCGTTCTACCGCGTGGCGCTGTACGGCTGACGGGGCCACGGCGGCGTCCGGGACCCACCCCGTGGGCGGGCCGGCCCCGAACCACCCGCCCCCGCCGCCACACCGCCCCCACCGCCGAGCACTCCCCGGGGCGAACTCCCCTCCCCGCCGGGCGTGGCACCGCACCACTCGTCGCCGTCCGCCCCATTCTGACCCTCGTGCGCACCCCCACCCCGGACCGTCCGTGCGGCGCCTGCTGACGGCCGCCCTCGCCGCGGCCGTCGCCCTGAGCGCCTCCGCCGCCGGCGCGCAGCCGCGGGCGGGCGGCGGCAAGGGCACGGCGGCGACCCCCGTCGTCGCGGCCGACCAGGCGACCCGGGCGGTCCACATCCTCCGGTCCGACGTCCGGAGCTGGGACGTGGGACGGGGCACCGGCGTGCTGTGGTCCTGGAGCGCCGACGACCAGCCGGGGCTCACGGACCTGGAGCCCGGGTCGTCCTGGAGCAACCCGAGCGAGGCCAAGCTCCGTACGCTCGGCGGCCGCCGCTACCTGCTGACCACCGCCTCCGGCGGACTCGCGGCGGTGGTCGGATACCCGGACCGGGACGTGTACTGGGCCGCCCACACCGGGCCGGGCAACGCGCACAGCATCGACCTGCTCCCCGACGGCAACGTCGCCGTGGCCGCCAGCACCGGCGGTTTCGTCCGCGTCTACGCCGCCTCGACCGGCGCCCGCGCCACCCGGCACGCGGAGGTGCCGCTGCGCGGCGCGCACGGCGTGCACTGGGACCCCCGGACCCGGCTGCTGTGGGCACTCGGCAGCGGAGAGCTCGTCGCCCTCCGCGTGGCCGGCCCGGCCGACGACCCCGGTCTCGTCGTCGTCCACCGCAGCGCCCTGCCCACCCGCGACGGCCACGACCTCGCCCCCGTCCTGGGCACGAAGGGCCGCCTGTGGGTGACCACCGGCACGGCCGTCTACCAGTACGCGACGGGCCGGCACCGCTTCGTCGACTACCCGTTGAGCTCCCGGATCAGCGCCCCCGGCGTCAAGAGCGTCGGCGACGACCCGGCGACCGGCCGGATCCTGGTGGCCCGGCCCGAGCCGGGCCACGCGTGCGTCTGGTGCACGTCCGTCCTGACGTTCCACCGGCCGGACGGCACGAAGCGGATGGTGCGCGGCGCGATGTACAAGGCCCGCTGGTGGACGTCCCGCCGCGACTGACCCCGGGCCCCGTCCTCACCGCGAGACCGGACGCGGCCCCTCCGCCAGCCGGGCGCGGACGTCCGCGGCGGCGTCGAGGCTGCCGGGCACCTGCTCCCACAGGGCGAGCAGGGCGGGCGCGAGCACGGACGCCCGGTCGCCGCTGTGCTGCCAGCAGTAGTGGGCGCGCTTGAGGGCGGCGACCGCCTCGGCGTCCGTCGGGCCGCCCCGGGCCAGCCGGTTGGCGGCGGCGGACATCCACAGTTCGGCCGCGCGCGGGTGGTCGCCGGCCAGTCGGGCGAGGTCGGCGCGGACCTCGATCCACAGTCCGGCCTCGGCGCTCTGCGGCCCGTGCCGGCGCAGCACCTGCTGCTCCCAGGCGGCGGCCATGGCGGCGGCCTCGTTGTGCCTGCCGGCGTTGGCGGCGGCCAGGATGCGCGGCAGAGCGTCCTCCTCGCGGGCCGGCGCCGGCGGCTGCTCCTGCCGCGGGGGCTCGGCCGACGGCACGGCGGGCGCCGGGACGGCCGGTACCGGGGCGGCGTGCGCGGGGTTGGCGAGGACGGGCCCGGGCGTGCCGTGCCGGAGGACGAGCCGTCCGCCGGGCAGCCCCGCCTGGTCCAGGGCCAGTTGGTGCAGCAGCACCGGGTCGAGGACGGGCCCCGCCGTGGGGTGGCCGAGATCGAGGGCGGTGAGGAGGGCCCGGGTGTAGGGCGAGGCCTCGGCGGGTGCCCGGTCCGGGCTGGGGGTGACGACGCCGCACACCGCCGGCCCCGCGGTCAGCCGCCCGTCCCGGGCGGCGGCGGCGACGTGCGGCCAGGATCTCTCGTCGGCCTCGACGTCGACCACCAGCAGCGTGGGCCCGGCGTGTTCGCCGAGGGTGCGGGTCAGCCACTCCCACGGCAGTCCGGTGTAGCGGACCGTGCCGGGCGTGCTGTCGCGGAGCGCCAGGTGCACCTCGCCGCCCTTGCGGGCCGGCACCATCAGGTGGCCGGTGACCCACACCAGCAGGGGTCCGGGGACGGTGGCGGCGTCGCGGAGGTAGGCCAGGACGCTCTGCGGCCCGGCCATCGCCGGGAGCTGGACCACGTCCGCGGTCGCGGCGGCGAGGAACCCGCGCGGCCCGGCCCCGGCGACGGCGTGCGCGGTCGGGTTGGGCAGGAGGCCCCGCCTCCGGTCAGGGGTGCCGTCCAGCAGCAGAACACAGCCATGGGTCAGGTGGTCCAACGCGTTCTTCCTTCCGGCCGATACGAAGGCTCGTGCCCCTGGCGTGGTGCCCGGTGCCGGATCCCACGTCCGTGCGGTACGTTCCGTGCAGTACGTGAGGCAACTCTAGGCGCCACCACCCGTATCGGCTCCGGGTGTCACCCCGTGCGCGCGGAGTGAGGGGTCCCGCCCCGAGCTCGGACGGGACCCGGTGCGCCCTGCGGGCGCGTTCTGACCGTGCCCGTCAGCCCATGGCCTCGCGCGACTCGGCGCTGTCGTCCATGGTGCTGCGGTTGAGCATCCGGCAGTAGGGGACGTTCGCGGCCTTGTTGTCGATGTACTTGGCGGCGACCCAGGTCTGGCGGTCCCTCAGCTGGTACCAGACGTTGTTGCCGCCGATGTCCTGGGCGCGGACCTTGCACCGCAGGCCGACCTGGATCCGGTGGCGCAGGATGCCGCGCACGGAGGCGTCGGTGCTGGGCAGGGTGCGCTCGTTGACACCGGTGCGGGCGCTGACCGTGCCGTACGGCCGGGCGGCGGCGTCCGGCGTCGCCTCGGCCGGGGCGGCGAACAGCGCGGTACCGGCCGCGGTCGCCGCCAGCACACCGGCGGCGAGCTTGCCGGCACGGGTCGCGAGTCTCCTGGACATGGATCTCCTCTGGTACGAGGTGGGAACAGAGCATTGCCCAGGTTCCACGCCCGATGTCCGGCTAAACGCGGACAACGGGTGATGAGCCCGACTGGCACACCGTCAGGTGGCGGAGTCCTTCCCGCCCTTGTCCTCCTTCTTCGCCCTGCTGGGCTGGACGCGCTTGGGCTCGCCCCGCATCTTCGGGTGCTCCGGCGGGTACGGCAGGTCGCCGAGCCCGTGCTCGCGCTCGTCGCGGGCGGCGAGCTCCAGGGCGGCGTCCAGGACGCACGCGTGGTCGGCCATGTCGGCGTGCACGTCGCCGAGTTCGGCGTACCGGGCCGGCATGGTGGTGATGTCGAAGTCCTCGGGGACGGCGCTCTCCAGCTCCTCCCAGCGGAGCGGCGCGGAGACCGGGGCGTGCGGGCGGGGACGGACCGAGTAGGCGCTGGCGATGGTGCGGTCGCGGGCGGTCTGGTTGTAGTCGACGAAGATCTTGGCGCCGCGCTCCTCCTTCCACCAGGCGGAGGTGACCTGCTCGGGCATCCGCCGCTCCAGCTCCCGGGCGACGGCGATGGCCGCCCGGCGCACCTGGACGAAGGTCCAGCGCGGGGCGATGGGCACGAAGACGTGCAGGCCCCGGCCGCCGGAGGTCTTGGGCCAGCCGGTCAGCCCCAGCTCGTCGAGGAGCCCACGCAGGGCCAGGGCGGCGCGCACGGCGTCGGCGTAGCCGGTGCCGGGCTGCGGGTCGAGGTCGATGCGCAGCTCGTCGGGGTGGTCGGTGTCGTCGCGCCGGACGGGCCAGGGGTGGAAGGTGAGGCAGCCGAGGTTGGCGGCCCAGAGCACGGCGGCGGTCTCGGTGGGGCAGATCTCGTCCGCGTACCGGCCGCTGGGGAAGGCGATCCGGCCGGTGGGGATCCAGTCGGGGAGGTTCTTGGGCGCCCGCTTCTGGAAGAACGACTCGCCGTCGACGCCGTCGGGGTAGCGCTCCAGGGTGGTCGGGCGGTCCCGCAGGGCCCGGAGGACGCCGTCGCCGACGCTGAGGTAGTACCGGGCGACGTCGTACTTGGTGTAGCCGCGCTCCGGGAAGTAGACCTTGCCCGGGTTGGACAGCCGTACCGTCCGCTCGCCGACGGTGAGCTCCAGCGTCTCTGCCATGCGGCCACGCTACGGCGTCCGGGGGCCCGGGCGCCTGTCGGCGGGCGGGCCCCCGCCGCCGCCCGCACACTCGGATCATGGACCTTCCGGTGATGCCGCCCGTGGAGCCGATGCTGGCCAAGTCCGCGGCGACGATCCCTCCGGGCATGCAGTACGAGGCCAAGTGGGACGGCTTCCGGGCCGTCGTCTTCCGGGACGGCGACGAGCTGGAGCTGGGCAGCCGCTCCGGCCGCCCGCTGACCCGCTACTTCCCCGAGCTGGTGGCGGCCCTGAAGGAGCGCGTGCCGGAACGCTGCGTGCTGGACGGCGAGATCGTCGTCGCCCGCGGCGGGCGGCTGGACTTCGACGCCCTGCTGGAGCGCATCCATCCGGCCGCCTCCCGGGTACGCCATCTGGCCGAGACCACACCCGCCGCGTTCGTCGCCTTCGACCTGCTGGCCCTCGGCGACGCGTCGCTGCTCCGGACGCCGCAGCGCGAACGGCGTACGGCCCTGGAGGAGGCGCTCCGCGACGCCTCCGACCCGGTCTTCACCGCGCCCGTCACCTATGAACTCGACGTGGCGCACGGCTGGTTCGAGCGGTTCGAGGGTGCCGGCCTGGACGGGGTGATCGCCAAGCCGCCGGATCTGCCGTACCGGCCCGGCGAGCGCGTGATGGTCAAGGTCAAGCACGAACGGACCGCCGACTGCGTCGTCGCCGGCCTGCGCCCGCACAAGAGCGGACCGGTGGTCGGCTCGCTGCTGCTGGGCCTGTACGACGCCGGGGGCCGGCTCCAGCACGTCGGCGTGTGCGGCGCGTTCACCATGAAGCGGCGGCAGGAGCTGATGGCGGAGCTGGAACCGCTGCGCATGCCCACCGCCGAGGGCCACCCCTGGCAGGACTGGGCCGACGCCGACGCTCAGGCTTCCTCGCGTCTCCCGGGCGGCCCCAGCCGCTGGACGGGCAAGAAGGACCTCTCCTGGGTCCCGCTCCGCCCGGAGCGCGTCTGCGAGGTCGCCTACGACCACATGCAGGGCGACCGCTTCCGCCACACCGCCCGCTTCCGCCGCTGGCGCCCGGACCGCACGCCGGACGGGTGCACGTACGCGCAGCTGGAGGAGCCGGTGTCGTACGACCTGGGGGAGGTGCTGGGGGGTTAGGGCGCGGGGGAACCGGTCAGGAAGGCGAGCGCCTCCTCCTGGGTGCCCAGGTGCACGGGCAGGCCGGCGAGCAGCGCGCAGACCGTGCCGACCTGCTCGGGCGGTACGGGCCGGACGGCCCAGTTGGCGATCCGGGTCAGCGACCGTGCCCGGACGTGCACGCCGGGCATCGGGGCCGTCGGCCGTGGTGCCAGCACGCCCGCCACGGGCGTGTGCCGCGGCGGGCCGGCCGGCCGCGACGGGTGGCACAGCAGGGGCGTGCCGTCCGGGCCGGCTTCCAGGGAGGCGAACGGGTCGGGGCAGGGCCGCCAGCCGGCTCGCGCCAGGGAAGCGCTGCGTGCGACCAGGTACGACATCCAGTTCCTGGGGAAGAGCAGGGCCCGCTCTCCCCCGCCGTGCACGAGCGCTCCGCACAGCAGCCGCACCTGCCGCACTCCGGGCGACTCGAAGCCGGCGACCATCCGTCTCAGCACGTCCAGTGCCTCGTCCGCGTCGCGGGAGCGGCCCACCAGCTCACCGCCGCGGAACACCAGCCACAGGTTGCGCGGACGTTCCACGAGCAGGGTGACCGGTACGTATCCCCCGGCGGCGTCCGCCCCCGTGCCCGTGGCCTCCGCCGCGAGAGCGGCCACTCGCACGGCCTCCTCGCCCCGCGCGGCGATCCCCACGGCCCTCCCGCCGGCCCGGGCGACGACCAGGGCGTCCACGGGGGCGCCGTTGACTCCGGCCGAGCAGCTCGTCGGCGTTTCGCAGACCACCCGGCCCGGTTCCGCGCCGCAGAGCTCGACCAGGGTCGCGGTGACGGCTTCGAATCCCCGCACGACCGGGTGGGCGGCGCCGCCGCCGGGTGACAGCCGGACCGCCGAGGGGGTGCCCAGCCGCCCGAGATGCGCGTAGGTTCCGGCCAGTTCCTCGGCCTGGGGCGGCTTCAGCCCGGCACCCCACGCCGCAGGGCTTCCCTCACCCACGAGGAGCACCGAGACCCCCCGGGCGGTGAGCGTGCGCCGGTTGGCGTCCAGATCGGTCCGCAACTGCCGGCAGTAGCCGCAGCCGGGGGACGACGCGACCACCAGGACCGGGTGAGAGACGACCGCGTCTCCTGCCCCCGCCGGGTCCGCCGGGTTCGCCGGTTCCTCCGTGGGAGCCGGCTCGCCCTCGCGATCGTGGTCCCTGACGAGGCCGGCCGACCGCCATGACTCCACGCATCTCGCGAAGTCGGCGGCGCGGTCGGGCGGCACAGGGGCACCGCGCATCCACCGCAGTGCGGCGGGAGACACCCAGGCGGCCGCGGGAACGGCGCGGTGCAGCAGGATGGCGCCGTCGTCGACTTCGACCAGCCGGGCGTCGGGACCCGGCCGGACCGGCGCGGCCGTTCCTTCGCCGCCGGTCATCCGTGGCAATGCGCCCGGCCCTCACCGGCGGCGGTGAAACAGAACCCCGAACAGCAGACGTCGATCCCGGGGAGGCATTCCGCTCCTTCCGGCAAGCAGAAGGCCACGGGCGCGGTCGCGGAGCAGGCGGACGGGGCGATGTACAGGTCCGTGAGTGCCTCCTCGGTCTCGACGACGGTGTCGGTGCTCGGCTCGGCGAACGCGTCGGTCAAGCCGCGGGGAGCCCGGTTCCGGCGGGCTGGAATGGTCTGCATGCCCCCATTAGGCCCGCCGTGCCGGACGACGTCACCGGCACGAACAGTGCAGTCCCACCGCGCGTGGAAGCACGCCGCACGAAGACGTCACATCATCCGATCTACGGCGGTCGCTTCCATGGCGTTCGTTCGAAGCGACACGGACCACCTCGCCCCCGCCGGGCGGCCCCGCTCACCCGTCGGGAGCAACGGCCGACCCACACGGCGCAGGCCCGCGCGACCTGACGGCCCGCCACATTACAGCCTGGTACGACCACGGAGGCCCAGGTGAAGGGTGGAGCCCATGCGCACGACGAGTACGGCCCGTGTTCTCGCGCAGGCCCGGCGGGGTGCTGTTCTGCTGGCGAGCGCGGGGGCGGTGTGCCTGGCGCTCTGCCCGGAGCGGGCCGGCGCCGTGGACACGGTGGCGGACGCGGCCTCCCCGTTCTGGGTGGAGCCCTTCGGACCCGCGGCACGTCAGGTGCGGGTCTGGCGGGAGCGCGGACGGGAGGCGGACGCGGAGGCGCTGCGGCGCATCGCCGACCGGCCGGCGGCGGTCTGGCTGCCGGGGGAGGACCCCAAGGCGGCGGCCGAGCGGGTGACGCGGGAAGCCGCCGCGGCGGGACGCGTGCCGCTGCTGGTGGCGTACAACATCCCGCACCGGGACTGCGGCCAGTACTCCTCCGGCGGGGCGCCCGACGCGGCGGCGTACCGCCGGTGGGTGGCCCGGGCCGCGGAGGGCATCGGCGACCGCCCCGCGTGGGTGGTGCTGGAACCGGACGCCCTCGCCCACCTGGCGTCGGGCTGCTCGTCCCCGCCGGACGCGCTGGCCGAGCGGCCGGTCCTGCTGGCCGAGGCCGTACGGGCCTTCAAGGCGCTGCCCCGGACGTCGGTGTACCTCGACGCGGGCAACGCGGGCTGGGTCTCCGACCAGCAGCGGCTGGCGGACCTGCTGCGCCGGTCCGGTCTCGGGCAGGCGGACGGCTTCGCGCTGAACGTCTCCAACTTCCACACCACGCCCGTCACCCGGGCCTACGGGGACCGGCTGTCGGCCCTCCTCGGCGGCGCCCACTACATCATCGACACCAGCCGCAACGGCAATGGTCCGCCGCCCCGGCAGAGCGGCGAGGAGGACGCCGGCGACGAGGCGTGGTGCAACCCGCCCGGCCGCGCCCTGGGCACGGCTCCCACCACGGTGACGGGGGCCGCGGTGGTGGACGCCCTGGTGTGGGTGAAGCGGCCGGGCGAGTCGGACGGCGCCTGCCGGGGCGCGCCGCCGGCCGGGCACTGGTGGGCGGAGTACGCGCTGGGCCTGGCGACGACGGTGCCCACGCCGCCGGAGGCACCATCGCAGACACCACCGCAGGCCGACCCCCCGCAGGAGGCCGCGCCGCCACCGGCTTCCGCGGCCCCGGCGCCGCCTCCCGCGCAGCCGTCGCCTCCCCCTCCGCAGGCACCACCCGCACAGCAGGCAGGCCCTGCCCCCGTGGCACCACCGGCACCGGCTTCCCCGGCGTCCGCGGCACCACCGCCCATCCCGCCTATCCCTCCCGCCCCGGCCGCCGCCGCACCGCCGCAGGCGCCTCCCCTGCCCGCCGCCCCGGCACCGGCACCCACGCCCGCGCCGGGTCTCACCCCCGCGCCGGCGCCGAGCCGCTGACGCGAGGGAGGACGCCGACGGGACCGCGGTCACGACCGGAGTGCGGTCTCGGCGGGAGTACGGCCCCGGCCCGGGAGCGCGGCCTCAGACGCCGTTGCTCGGCCGGTCCGATCCACCCCCGCCCCCGCCCACCATCCGCATGAGCGCCTCGGTTATCTCCCGGACCGACAGCTTCCGGGCGCCGGAAGGCGCGTCGATCTTCACGGACGTGCTCTGGAAGCCGACCGTCACGGGCAGCCGGGCGCGCACGTCCTCGTCCAGTGCGGCCATGTCGAAGGTGACGGCGGAGAGCCGGCCGTCCTTGAGGGCGACGTCGAAGACGACGTCCTTGTCCGGCGCGTTCTCCAGCGCGCTCAGGTCCTCGCCCTTGCCCGCCTTGCGGAGCTGTTTCTCCAAGGGCTTGAGGGCCTCGGAGAGCTGCTTCGCGGCCTTGCGGGCGGGGACGGTGACCTCCACGTGCTCGGCACCGTTCCGCTTACCGGCGTCCTTGCTCGCGGAGTTGTCGGTGAGCGTCTTGCGGAGGGCGTCGGCGACCCGCTTCTGCGTGTCCGCGTCCAGCCCGCCGGAGGACTCGCCACCCGAGGAGCCGCCCCGCTCGCGCTTCTTCGCGGCGAGCTCCTCGAACTCCGCGGTGTCGAGAGCGACCCACTCCCCCTTGAGCGCGTTCCTGACCGCGGCCAGTGAGTCCGGCATCTCGTCGATCTTCTTCAGCGCCTCGTCGAAGTCACGCCGCTCGGACCGCTCCTTGGCGTCCTTGGGCCGCACCATCCCGGCGAACGCCTTGACGTCCCCGCGCAGGTACACCTTCCGCTCGACCGACCGCAGTTCCGCCAGGACCGTGCCGTCCTTCCTGGTGAGCCGCCCGGCGACGGACGGCCGGTCCCTGTCCTTCCCCCCCTTGGCCTGCGGCTCCTTCAGCGGCTTGTCGGAGACGACGGCGTAGTGCAGCTTCAGGTCGGCGAGGATGCCGGCCGACTCTCGGTCGACTCCGCCCTTCTCCTTCTTCCCGTCCGCCCCCCTCTTCCCGTTCTTCTTCCCGTCCTTCAGAGCGGCGTGGATCTCCTCGGCGTTCGCGTCGAACGCGAACTCCACCGCGACGGCCTTCTCCTCCCCCAGCCGTTCGAACGCTCTCTCCACCTTGGCGCCGGCGCCGAGCTTCTCCTCCGTGCCACAGGCCACCGCGGTGCTCGCCACGACGAGCGCACAGCAGGCGACGGCCAGGCCGGTGTGTTTGGTAGTGATGACGATCCCCCCAGATCGAATACGTGTCTGAGTAGACTCAATTACACACAGTGACCCCCTGTCAACAGATTTCCACGATCGGGTGTCACACGCCGCGCAGCAGCCGCTCCGTCAGCGCGTACAGCCGCTCCGCGGCCTCCGGATCGAACGACGGACCCTCGACGCCGATCCGCCGGTCCCGGACGAAGGCGCTCAGCGGTTCGGCCGGCGGGGCGTCGACGCGGGCCGCCACCGGCCTGACACCCTCGTCCACCGGCAGTCCGTCCCGCTTGAGGCGCGCCACGTGGGCGGCCGTCGCCGCGTCGTACTCGCCGCGGAACGCGGTGGCGACGGCGCCGGGGTTGACCAGGACGTACCGGGCGCCGTCCCGCCCCCGGCGGGCCGCGTAGGCGACCCCGAGCAGGTCGTTGGCCCGTCCGGCCTGCAACTGCGCGGCCACACCGTCGTACCCGCGGCGCAGCATCGGGTCCTCCCAGTGCACCCGCCCCGCGGGGACGCCGGGACCGGAGACGTTGACGACGACGCGCGCCCCGGGCAGCCCGTGGCTGAGCAGGAAGCGGCTGAGGTATTCCAGGGCGAAGGTGCTCTCGACGCCCTCGGCGGTCTCCCGGCGGGTGGCGCGGAAGTACCGCGCGCAGAGGACCAAGGCGTCGATCTCCGGGAAGCGGTCGGCGAGTTCGGCGACCACGCGCCGGTTCTCGCGGACCAGGCTCAGGTCCGCCCGGAGGAAGACTGCGCCATGGACGGCCGCCGCCTTCCGTGCGTCCTGGCCGATGATCACGACGGTGTCGCCGCGGGCGACGCGGGCCCGGGCGAGCGCGGCGCCCATTCAGTCGGTGCCGCCGGTGATCACCACGGTCTTCTCCACAGCTATTGAACTCATGGGTTCAGTTAAATGCCCTCACGAGTCCAAGCGCAACCCGTGAGGGTCTTCTTTTGAACCCGCGCGTAAAATCCGGCGCATGACGGCAGCACACTCACGAGGCACCGACGGCAGGCGGACCGATCGCCGGCAAGCCATCCTGGAGGGCGCGTTCACCGTGTTCGCCCGGAAGGGGTTCGACGACACGGGCGTCCAGGAGGTCGCCGCCGAGGCCGGCGTGGCCAAGCCGACGGTCTACAACCACTTCGGCGACAAGGCGGCCCTCTTCCGGCAGGCCCTCGCCGCCGCGAACCGCGCCATGCTGGACGCCCGGGTGGCCGCCCTGGAGCCGCTCGCCACTCCGGGCGAGGACCTGCCCGCGACTCTGGAGGCCGTCGCGTACGAGCTGCTCCTGCTGCACGGCGACGAACGGTCGTGCGCGCTGCGGCGGCTGCTGTTCTCCGAGATCACCCGGTTCCCCGACGCCCTGGACATCGTCAACGAGGACGGCCCCCACCGCCTCGTCCGGGCCCTCGCCGACCGGCTGGCCCGGCTCGCCCTCGCCGGACGGCTGTCGGCCCCCGATCCCGACCTGGCGGCCGAGCAGTTGCTGGCACTGCTCACCGGCCCGATGGAGGCCCGCACCAGGATGGGCACGCGGCGGCTCGACGACGAGGAGCTGCGGGCCGTCGCCCGGACCGCGGTCGCCACCTTCCTCAGCGCGTACGGCACCGGAGGCCCCGGGCCGCACGCCGCGCCGCACGTCTAGACCGGCGTCCGCGGCCCCACCGGCCGGGCGGACTCCGGCTCCTGGCCGCCGTCCAGGTCCGCGTCCGCCAGGGCGGGCACGGGCGCGCCGCGGCGCCGCGCCAGCAGGCCCGCCTGCCAGACGCCCAGCGGGATGAGCGTCGTCAGCAGGCCCAGGAAGGCCCAGATCCGCATCGCCGTGTGCGCGTGGCTGAGCACCACCGAGGCGAGCAGCGCGAAGGCGAGGACGGCGGCCCACGTCAGGTGGGTGCGGAAGGTCAGGACGCGGTCGGGGCTGGCGGAGTCGCCCTTCGGCGTCACGACGAACCGCGAGCGCCGGCGCAGCAGGGCCTCCCCCAGCGACCGGGCGTACAGCGGCGCCGAGAGCGCGGACATCAGCATGCCCGCGGTGCCGGACGAGCCGGCCGGTTCGTGGGGGCTGACGTTGTGGCGGCGGTTCCAGACGTAGAGGCCGACCTGGAGGGCCGCCGCGTCGCCGTAGAGCATCAGCCAGACCTGGGACTCGACGTTGATGCCGGAGGCGCCGAGGGCCAGGAAGAGGACACAGGAGACGGCGCCGAGCACCCAGTTGAGCGCGGCCATCGGGTAATAGGCCACCATCAGCGAGTAGTTGACCACCCGGCCGGGCGACATGGTCCACACGGCGCGCCAGAACTGGCGGAGCAGCGTCTCGTAGGTGCCGCGGGACCAGCGCAGCTGCTGGGAGAAGAAGTCGGTCCAGGAGGACGGCCCTTCGCCGACGGCGAGCACGTCGGGGGTGTAGACGGAGCGCCAGCGGCGGCCGGTGGCGGGGTTGCGGCGGCGGTGGATCTCCAGGCCGGTGGCCATGTCCTCGGTGATGGAGTCGTAGAGGCCGCCGATCTGGCGGAGCACGCTGACGCGGACGCAGTTGCTGGTGCCGACGAACATGGGGGCGCCGTACGCGTTGCCGGCGCGCTGGATGAGGGCGTGGAAGAGGAACTGCTGGCTCTCGGCGGCCTTGGTGACGGCCGTCGTGTAGTTGCCGTAGACCTGCGGGCCGACGACGAAGGCCACGTCGGGGTCGCGGAAGTACCCCATCATCCGCTCCAGGAAGTTGGGCAGCGGTACGTGGTCGGTGTCCACGCAGGCCATGAACTCGTAGTCGTCGCCGTGCGCGTCGAGCCAGGCGTTGTAGTTGCCGTGCTTCGTCCTCGCCCGGAAGGTGCCCGAGGGCTGGTTCCAGCTCTCGACTCCCTTGCGGGTG
>NZ_JAIQLH010000227.1 GCF_020037025.1 Streptomyces huiliensis
CTCGCCCGGAAGGTGCCCGAGGGCTGGTTCCAGCTCTCGACTCCCTTGCGGGTGAAGTGGCGTACGCCGAGCCGCTCGCAGAGCCGTCTGACCTCGGGGTCGTCACCCTCGTCGAGCAGCCAGACGTCCAGCACGCCGTCGTGCCGGACGCGGACCGCGCCCTCCAGGGTGGCGCGGACCATGGACAACGGTTCCTTGCCCGGTACGAAGCTGGTGAGGAACGCGACCCGGGTGCCCGGCTGGGCGCGAACCGGGACGGGGTCGCGGGCCACCCAGGTGGCGTGGGCGTTGGACACCACGTTGACCAGGCGGAACGTTTCGATGAGACCGATGGAGAGCGTCATCACGGCGTCGGCGGCGCGCTCCCACTCGTCGATGAACGGGCGCTCCACCCAGTGTTCGGGCAGCATCAGCCACACCAGCAGGGCGAGCGAGACCAGGGGGGCCGCCGTCACCAGCAGCAGGGCGCCGAGCTGTCCCCGGAGGCCACCGGCGACCAGGCGCCGGTAGCGCACCCGGTAGGCGCCGACGGGCGGTTCCGTCAACTCGCCCGCGAGTCTGCTGAATCCGTCGTAGTCGTAGTCCGGCGGGGGTTCGGCCGGCGCGGGAGCGACCGGTCCGCCACCGCGTGGGCCGTCCGGGCCACCGCCGCCCGGGCCGCCGGGTCCGCCCGGTCCGCCGCCGCCCGGGCCGGTGGGCCCGCCGGGGACCGAACCGCCGCGGCCGCCCAGGGCGGGCACGACGTCGGCCGGCCCTCCGTCGAACGGCAGTCCTCCGGCGGCGATGCCGCCCACCGGGAGGGCGGCGGCCGCCCCCTCGCCGGACACGTTCGCGGCCTTCCCTCCACGGGCCGCCGCAAGCCGGGCCTCACGCGCAGAAACCGCCACCACCACACCCCCAGCCGCACAACGGACAGACGGGAACAAGCGGGCTTAACCTAACAAACCGACCCTATGATCATGTGACAAACGCACCGGACATGCCCCGGCCTCCCCCACATGGCCCCAGGGTGACGCTCAAGGCCCCCCACACGCCGTGCCCTACGATGGCCGAACAGTGTTCGACGGGAGCGGGGCATGGCAGACAGCGAGAAGTACGCCGAGAAGGCGATCGGCTGGCGCGTGCTGATCTACGTCGTCCTCGGCCACCTGCTGGCCGGTTTCATCTGGCTGCTCTTCTACCTGGGCTCGCACGCCTCGCACTGAGCCGAGGCCGAGCGGGGACCGCTGCGCGCCCTTCCGGCGGCCCGCTGTTCACAAGGACAGGTGATTCCCGAACACACGGAATCCCATCTTCCTGTACGTGTCCGATGCCACCTCGAATACACGCTTGTCCTATGCCGCGCGACAGCGGCGCAGCCACCGTCCCCGAGAGGCGGCCGGAGGGCCCCGGGCACATGCCGAAGCGAACCGTACACCCTGGTCAACCCGCCGGTGGGCGCAGTGAGATCATCCTTCGGATCAGGGGCCGGGAGGGCTTCCGCGCTGCTACTGTCCCCCGTCATGGAGGAGCTCTTCAGCCCAGACGAACTCGACCGTATCGAGGCCGCGGCGCATCGAGTCGGCCGCTCCCCGCACGACTGGATCCGGGAGATCGTGCTCAAACGTCTCTCCGGGGACTCGGATCAGACGCACATCTCCCAACGGCGGACCGTGCGCCCCGATTTCGAGGACGCGGTCTGGCCCATCACCCTCTACCGCCGCTCCGGAGGCGTGCTCCAGGAGCTGCACCACGCCGGGTGCTGGGTGCCGAAGGGGGGCGAGGACACTCTCACGACCGCCGAGGCACGGGCCCAGATGGCCACCCACGACGTCCGCCCCTGCGACGCCTGCCAGCCCGAACGGTTCCTCACCCCCTACGCCTGACCCCCCACTCCGTACGCCTGAGCCCCGCCGCGCCCGGGCTCCCGCGCCGCCCCGGCGCCCGGGCACTCGTACATCCGCCCGAGCACACCAACTACGCTGTCCACGTCAAGATCATCAAATGACTGGGCGGGGTTGTTGGGCATGAGGGCAGGGACGCGGCTCACCGGGTGGGCGACGGTGCTCGTCGGGTACGCCACCGCACTGCTCGCCGTGGTCCCGTACGGTGCCCTCCCCTTCGCCGAACAGCCGCCCAAGCGCCACCTGCTCTGGATGATCGGCGCCACGGCGGTCTGCGCCCTCTGCTGGATCCTGACCTCTCTGTTGGCCCGCGCGCGCCGACGGGCCGTCCTGCGCCGTGAGGCATCCCGCCGCCGGGCCGTGCGCGGCCGTGCGGCGCGCCGACGCGCCGCGCGCCGGGGGC
>NZ_JAIQLH010000228.1 GCF_020037025.1 Streptomyces huiliensis
TGCGGGGCGCCGCCCGGACCGGGCAGGCCGGGCGCGGCCTTGCCGCCGGGAACACCCGGCATGCCCTGACCGGGCATCCCGCCGGGAGCGCCGCCGCCGGGCAGGCCGGGGCCGCCGGGCGCGCCGGGGCCGGGCTTCTTGCCGCCCTGGGCGACGTCGACCGGCAGCATGACGAGCGCGGTGGTGCCGCCGGAGTCCGACGGACGGAGCTGGATGCGGATGCCGTGTCGCAGGGACAGGCGGCCGACCACGAACAGGCCCATGCGCCGGGAGACGGAGACGTCCACGGTCGGCGGGCTGGCCAGCCGCTCGTTGATCGCCGCCAGGTCCTCCTGGGACAGACCGATGCCGGTGTCGTGGATCTCGACCAGCACGCGGCCGTCGGGCAGCGCGTGACCGGTGACCTTGACCTTGGTCTGCGGGGAGGAGAACGAGGTCGCGTTCTCCAGCAGCTCGGCGAGGAGGTGCACGAGGTCGTTGACGACGCGGCCGGCGACCTCGGTCGGCGGCACGCCGGTGAGCTCGATGCGCTCGTACTGCTCCACCTCGGACGCGGCGGCGCGGAGCACGTCGACGAGCGGGACCGGGCGGGTCCAGCGTCGGCCGGGCTCTTCACCGGCGAGAACGAGGAGGTTCTCACCGTTACGGCGCATGCGGGTCGCGAGGTGGTCGAGCTTGAAGAGGGAGGACAGCTGGTCCGGGTCGGCCTCGCGGGACTCCAGTTCGGAGATGAGCGACAGCTGACGCTGGATGAGGCCCTGGGAACGCCGCGAGAGGTTGGTGAACATCGCGTTGACGTTGCCCCGGAGGAGGGCCTGCTCGGCGGCGAGGCGGACGGCCTCGCGGTGCACGTCGTCGAAGGCCGCGGCCACCTTGCCGATCTCGTCGCGGCTGTGCACGCCGACGGACTCGACGGAGGTGTCCACGTCCTGCGGGTCGGCCTCGGAGAGCTGCTTGACCAGCTCGGGCAGGCGCTCCTGGGCGACCTTCTGCGCGGTGTCCTGGAGGCGGCGCAGCGAGCGCACCATGGACCGGGCCACGACGAAGGCGCCGACGAGGGAGATGCCGAGGACGAGGATGATCAGCGCACCGTTGAGGTACGCCTCCTGCTGGGCGTCGTCGCGGAGTTCGAGGGCCTTCTGCTCCATCTCGCTGAGCAGCGTGGTCTCGATCTTGGACATCTCCTGGATCTTGACGCTGTCGCGGTCGAACCAGTCGCGGTAGGTGAGGCTGTCCGCGCCGCGCAGGCCGTCGTTGCGCATCAGCACGCGCTCGGCGTACGAGTTCGCCTGCGAGATGTCGTACTGGCCGCCGTTGAGGCCCTGCAGCAGCTCCTTGTCCTTGTCACCGTGGATCTGCAGGAAGCGCTTGGTGACCTGGCCCTCGCTGGTGTACGTCGACTGGCCGAAGAGCCGGTCGTTGGGCGAGAGGTCGTGCGGCGAACGGGCCAGCGCGGCGCTGATGAGCGCACGCTGCATGGACGCGTACTCCTTGGCGGAGGAGAACGAGGCCAGGGCGCGGGTCGAGGCGATCATCTCGCTGTTGCTGGACGCCAGCGCCATGTCCTGGGACAGCGTGATCAGCTGGCTGACCAGACCGTTGTAGGCGTTGACGGTCCGCGAGATCTGCTTGTCGTCCTTGTAGGCGTCCGTCCGGATCTTCTTGATCTCACGGAGCTGCTTGGTGATCTCCACCATGGTGGCGCCGACGCCGACCGTGGACTTGTCCCCGGGCTTCACCTCGTCGGTGAGCTTGGTGAACTCCTCGATCGCCTGGTCGGTCCGCTGCCGCGGCGCCACGACGTCGTCGTTCTTGTCGTCGTGGCTGATGATCGGGCCGGCGGAGCGGTCGCGCTCGTCCTGGAGCGCGTTGGCGAGCTTGGTGGCCGCCTTGGTCATGTCGGTCAGCAGCTTCATGTGATCGAGCTGATCGACGTTCTGCAGCGAGGTCTCGATTCGCATCGCACCCAGGGTCGTCGCGGCGACGACGGGGAGGGCGAGCAGGGAGACCAGGCGGGTGCTGATTCGCCAGTTGCGCAGGGCTATTCGTGAGCCCGGCCCGCTGGGGGCCTTCGCCTTGCCCTTCGTCTTGGGGCCGCCGGCGGACTCGCCGCCGGCCGGCGCGTCGACGGGCGTGCCGCGGTCGCCGCCTGTCGCCGCACCCTGCGGCTCCGGCTCCGCCGCAGCGCTGCCATCCCTCTTGAAACGTCCCTGCACTAGCGTCGCAACCTCTGGACCAGGCGTCCCTCCGGCGAGCGGAGGAACGGTGTCGAGTCGTGGGGGGACCGCGGTGCCCCCCTGGCGGTCCGTGGAATTCCAGCACAGTGCCGGATGCGCCAACAAGGCCGGTGCGTTCCATCGCCGATCGGTCACCGACGGTAGGCCGACTCGTAGCTCTCCGTGGAAAGCCCACTCCTATCAATTCGGGCTTTCGGGGGCGAATACCCCGCACCTCGTCGCACTGCGCGACCTGTCCCAGTCGCCATGATCAGGAGCGGAACGTCAGGTTCGGTCCGGCGATGTCCGTTTCGTGCGGGCGGTGCGAGCGTCGATTATGCGGCTTTTATCCCGAGCTTCGTGAGGAAACTCACAGGTGACACCCGGCATCCGGCTCGGTATGGCGGGGAAAGGCGCGCCTAGCCTGGATCCTTGCGCGGACGCGACGACCGCGACGACCCCAGAGACGACAACGCGAGGCAACCGCACAGTGAAGACCACCAGCCCTGCCCGGAAGACCGCCAACCCGCGCCGCACCACGCTCGCGCACCTCACGGACACCAAGGAGCTGTTCACGGCCGAGCGCCCGCAGCACTCGGTCGAGCTCCCGACGGTCACCGCCAACCCGCGCCGCACTGTCCTGATGACCGCCCCGGCCCCGGTCGCCGTCGAGGACTGAGCGGCTCGCGCGCCCGAGGGGCCTGCCCGACCGGCGGGCCCCTCGTCCGTTCCCGGCGCACCCGGCCGAACGCCGCGCACGGAGCCCGCACGGCCCCCGCGATAGCCTGAAGTGTCAGACTCCGGCCGGATCAGTGAGGGGCTCAGCTTCCCGTGCGCATCGCCAGATTCTCCATCGACGGCAACGTCGGCTACGGCGTGGTCGAGGGGGACGCCTCCACCGAGGGCGGTCCCGTCCTCGACATCATCAAGGGCATTCCCTACGGCGACTTCGAACGCTCCGGGACCAAGGTCCCGCTGAGCAAGGTCCGCCTGCTCCCGCCCGTCCTGCCCAGCAAGGTCGTGGCCATCGGCCGCAACTACGCCGAGCACGCCGCCGAGCTGGGCAACGAGGTGCCGGAGGTACCGGTCGCCTTCTTCAAGCCGTCGACCTCGGTCGTCGGTCCGGGCGACCCCATCGCGTACCCCTCCTTCAGCAGTGACGTCCACCACGAGGCCGAGCTCGCCGTGGTGATCGGCCGCATGTGCCGCGAGGTGCCGCGCGAGCGCGTGAAGGACGTGATCCTCGGCTACACCTGCGCCAACGACGTCACCGCCCGCGACGTCCAGGAGCGCGAGAAGCAGTGGGCGCGCGCCAAGGGCTTCGACTCCTCCTGCCCCCTCGGCCCCTGGATCGAGACCGAGGTGGACCCGGGCGACCTGGCGATCACCTGCACGGTCAACGGCGAGCTGCGGCAGAGCGGCCGCACCGCCCAGATGCTGCGCTCCGTCGAGGAGCTCATCGTCCACATCACCGAGGCGATGACGCTGCTCCCCGGCGACGTCGTCCTCACCGGTACCCCCGCCGGGGTCGGACCCCTGCACGACGGCGACGAGGTCGCCGTCACCATCGAAGGCATCGGCACTCTCACCAACAAGGTGATCAAGCGTGGCTAACGCGAACTCCCCCAAGCTCTCGACTTCGCTCGAGCAGGGGGTACCCCCCCGCGTACGTTTCTGTCCCTCGCCGACCGGCAACCCCCACGTGGGCCTGGTCCGCACCGCCCTCTTCAACTGGGCGTTCGCCCGCCACCACGGCGGCACCCTGGTCTTCCGCATCGAGGACACCGACGCGGCCCGCGACTCCGAGGAGTCGTACGAGCAGCTCCTCGACGCGATGCGCTGGCTGGGCTTCGACTGGGACGAGGGCCCCGAGGTCGGCGGCCCCCACGCGCCCTACCGCCAGTCGCAGCGCATGGACATCTACAAGGACGTCGCGCAGAAGCTGCTGGACGCCGGCCACGCCTACTACTGCTACTGCACCACCGAGGAGCTGGACGCCCGCCGCGAGGCCGCCCGCGCCGCCGGCAAGCCGTCCGGTTACGACGGCAAGTGCCGCGTCCTGACCGCCGAGGAGAAGGCCGCCTACGAGGCCGAGGGCCGGGCGTCGATCGTCCGCTTCCGGATGCCCGACGAGCCGATCACCTTCACGGACCTGGTCCGCGGCGAGCTCACCTTCACCCCGGAGAACGTGCCGGACTTCGGCATCGTCCGGGCCAACGGCGCCCCCCTCTACACGCTCGTCAACCCCGTCGACGACGCGCTGATGGAGATCACCCACGTGCTGCGCGGCGAGGACCTGCTGTCCTCCACCCCGCGGCAGATCGCCCTCTACAAGGCGTTGATCGAGCTGGGCGTCGCCAAGGCCGTCCCGGAGTTCGGCCACCTGCCGTACGTGATGGGCGAGGGCAACAAGAAGCTCTCCAAGCGCGACCCGCAGTCCTCCCTCAACCTCTACCGGGAGCGCGGCTTCCTGCCGCAGGGCCTGCTGAACTACCTCTCGCTGCTCGGCTGGTCCCTCTCCGCCGACCAGGACATCTTCTCGATGGACGAGATGGTCGCGGCCTTCGACGTCAAGGACGTCAACGCCAACCCGGCCCGCTTCGACCTCAAGAAGGCCGAGGCGATCAACGCCGACCACATCCGGCAGCTCGACGTCCAGGTGTTCATGGCGGCCTGCGAGCCGTGGCTGCGCGCCCCGCACGCCCCCTGGGCGCCGGAGGCGTTCGACCGGGCGCAGTTCGAGGCGATCGCCCCGCACGCGCAGACCCGTCTCACGGTCCTCTCCGACATCACGGCCAACGTGGACTTCCTCTTCCTGGACCGCCCGGTCGAGGACGAGGCGTCCTGGACCAAGGCGATGAAGGAGGGCTCGGACGCGCTGCTGCGCACGGCCCGCGAGAAGCTGGCCGCCGCCGACTGGAACGCGGAGGCGATCAAGGCCGCCGTCGTCGCCGCCGGCGAGGAGCACGGCCTCAAGCTCGGCAAGGCCCAGGCGCCGGTCCGGGTGGCCGTCACCGGACGCACCGTCGGCCTGCCGCTCTTCGAGTCCCTGGAGGTCCTCGGCCGCGAGCGGACCTTGGAGCGCGTCGACGCCGCACTGGCGAAGCTGGCGGGCTGACGGGAGCCTGGCGGGCTCACGGGGGAGCCCCGTGGCGCCCCCGCGGGGCCCCGGAAGCCGCACAGCCGGCTCCCAGGGCCCCGGGGGCGTCCAGGGCCCTCCGGGGCCCGGCCCGGGGCGGGCCGGGTTATCGATTTTGGTGCCCCGTCCACCTTCGGGTAATGTTCTTCCTGCGCCGCCCGGGAGGGCCGAGAGGCCGGAGCGGAGGGCGCGAGCCCGAGCAAGACCCCTTCAGGGGGGTCGAGTTCTGGTGGGGTATGGTGTAATTGGCAGCACGAGTGATTCTGGTTCACTTAGTCTAGGTTCGAGTCCTGGTACCCCAGCAAGAGAAATTCACTGGAAATTCTCTCGCAAAACTACTGATAAAGTAGAAACCGCGCGAAAGCGCAAAGCGAAGTGCGAGCCCCCGTTGTGTAGCGGCCTAGCACGCCGCCCTCTCAAGGCGGTAGCGCCGGTTCGAATCCGGTCGGGGGTACTGATCCTGAATCCGTCACTATCCGGAGAATTCCGGAGGCGATGTGAAGGATCGCTAGGGCCCCCGTTGTGTAGCGGCCTAGCACGCCGCCCTCTCAAGGCGGTAGCGCCGGTTCGAATCCGGTCGGGGGTACTGATCCTGAATCCGTCACTATCCGGAGAATTCCGGAGGCGATGTGAAGGATCGCTAGGGCCCCCGTTGTGTAGCGGCCTAGCACGCCGCCCTCTCAAGGCGGTAGCGCCGGTTCGAATCCGGTCGGGGGTACGCACAGGAAACGCCCTCCGCGCGATGCGCGGGGGGCGTTTTCCGTACCACCCGTGCGCTCTTTTCCCGCCGGGGTACCGTCGCCATAATTCCCGGCATGGCCCTTCCCCGCGGCGCGCTCGACCCGATCCCCGTCGGCGACCTCCGGCCCGGCGACCACGCCTGCCTGCTCTTCGCCTCCGACGAGGAGCGGACCGCGGTCCTGCGGGAGTTCGTCCGCGGTGGCCTGGACGCCCAGGACAAGATCCTCTACCTGGCCGGCCGGCGCGACCCCCGCGATCCCGCCGCCCTGCTGGACCGGTACCGGCTCCCGCCCCCGCGCGGCGGCCGCGTGGAAGTGGTGCCCCTCGACGAACTCCGCACTCCCGGCGGCACCTTGGAGCCCGCCACGCTCCGCGGCCGGTTACGCGCCGCCGCCGGCCGCTCCCGCGCGGAGGGCTACCGCGCCCTGCGCATCGCCGGGGAGCCCCGCCCGGCCCCGCGCGACGGGCACGACGTGCGCCGACTGCTCCGGTACGAATCCCTGCTCGGCGAGGAGTTCGCAGCCGGCCGGGCGCTGGCCGTCTGCCAGTACGACGCCCGGCACTGCGCCCCGGAGGCGCTGGCCGCCCTCGCGGCGGCCCACACCCGCGGCGTGGGCCCCGACCCGCTGGTCAGAACCGCCGACCTGCTCGTCGTCCGCACCTACCGCCCGCCCGGCCTGCGGCTGGAGGGCCGCGTCGACGCCTCCGCCCACCGCCTGCTGCGGGACGCCCTGCGCTCGGTGGCCGCGGAGCGCGGGGACCTCCGCCTGGAGATGTCCGGCGTCGAGTTCCCCGACCTCGGCGGCCTCCGGCTGCTGATGACCTTCGCCCGGGCCCGCGCCGCCCGCCACCGCTCCGTCGAACTGACCGGTCTCGCGCCGCGGCTCTCCGAGGTCATCACGCTCATCGGCTGGGACCGGACGCCGGGGCTGCGGCTGCCGGAGTCGGTCGGCTGAGCGCCGGACCTCAGCCGGTCCCGTCGCCTTCGGCCCGCCGCGCCGACTCCTCCGCGTGCGCCAGCCGCCGCAGGCTGAGCAGCACCGGCTCGTAGAGCACGGTGAGCGCCACCGCCGCCTCCACCTGCCCGTCCGCCGTCGGCTCCGCCAGTACGAGGTCCAGGTCGGTGACGGCGATCTCCGCGGCCACCCGTCCGTACGGCAGCAGGGTCTCCGTACCGCACGGGTAGCCCAGCCGGGCCAGGGCCGCCACCGAGTCCAGCAGCGTCCGGTACGCGGGGGAGGCCGCGATCTCCGCCCGTTCCGGGTCCCAGCCCAGCCGCGCGAGCAGGCCCGTGACGGCCTCCCGGGCGGCCTCCGCCGCCGCGTCGTCGCCCGCGGGCGCCGGCACCCGCGGCAGGGCCCAGGTGGCCGCGCCCAGCCGCGTGTGGTGGTCGAGGGACACGTCCTCCGCCGCGGCGACCACCTCCCGCGCGGCGGCCACCGTCACCCCGCCGACCTGGATCAGCGCCCGCACCAGCCGCAGCCGCCGTAGGTGCCCCTCGTCGTACTCGGCCTGGGTCGCCGACACCCGGCGGCCCGGCTGGAGCAGCCCCTCCCGCAGGTAGTACTTGATCGTCGCGGTGGGAACGCCGCTGCGTTCGCTGAGCTCGGCCAGTCGCATGGCTCTTGCGCCTTCCTTCGGATAGTGCCACTATCCAAGCATGGATAGTGTCGCTGTCCAACGAGGAGCGGGGGTTCTGGCATGGGTGTGTCACCGATCGCGGGCCGGGTCACGGCAGCGGCCGAAGGAGACGTGGTCGTCTTCCTGATCGGCATGCGGGTCAACCGCTGGCGCGCGGTGCGTCACTGGGTTCCCGTGTTCGGCGCGATGCGGCGGATGCTGGGCGAGCTGTCCCGGGAGCCGTCCGCCGGTCTGCTGGGGTACCGGCTGCTGACCGCCGGGCCTCGGGAGTACACAGTGCTTCAGTACTGGGAGTCACGGGAGAAGCTGCTCGCTTACGCGTCCGATCAGGGGCGGCTGCATCGGCCGGCTTGGGCCGCTTTCAATCGGCGGGCGCGGGGGGCGGCGGGGCGGGTAGGGATCTGGCACGAGACGTACGTCGTGCCTGCCGGCTCGTACGAGTCGATTTACAGCGGCATGCCGCGGCATGGCCTCGGGGCCGCTTACGGGGTCGAGCCGGTGGCTCGGCGGGGTGAGCGGGCCGCGGAGCGGCTTGGGGCGCCTGCGGCGGGCTGAGCCCCTGACCCTCCCCCAGAGGGGGGGACCCCCACTTCGCCGATTCCTGGGGCTGCGCCCCAGACCCCCTTGTCCTCAAACGCCGGACGGGCTGTATTCAGCCCGTCCGGCGTTTGAGGACAACCGCGCGGAGCGCGGTTTCGGGGGGTCTGGGGGCTTGCCCCCAGGAATCGGCGAAGGGGCGGGACCGGGGCACCCTCACCCGTTGCGCCGCAACGCCTCCGTCAGCCGCACCGCGGCATCAAGCACCGCCTGCGCGTGCATCCGCCCAGGATGCCGAGTGAGTCGCTCGATCGGCCCGGACACCGAGACCGCCGCCACCACGCGGTTGGACGGCCCGCGGACGGGCGCCGATACGGACGCGACGCCCGGCTCGCGCTCACCGATCGACTGCGCCCAGCCACGCCGCCGCACACCCGAAAGCGCTGTAGCCGTGAACCGAGCCCCCTGCAGCCCGCGGTGCAACCGCTCCGGCTCCTCCCAGGCCATGAGGACCTGAGCGGCGGAGCCGGCCTTCATGGGCAGGGTGGAGCCGACGGGGACGGTGTCCCGCAGTCCGGACAGCCGTTCCGCCGCCGCGACGCAGATGCGCATGTCGCCCTGGCGCCGGTAGAGCTGGGCGCTCTCGCCCGTCACGTCGCGCAGATGCGTGAGCACCGGCCCGGCCGTGGCCAGCAGGCGGTCCTCGCCCGCCGCGGCCGCGAGCTCGCTCAGCCGGGGGCCGAGGATGAAGCGGCCCTGCATGTCGCGCGCCACCATGCGGTGGTGTTCCAGGGCCACCGCGAGCCGGTGCGCCGTCGGGCGCGCCAGCCCGGTGGCCGTCACCAGCCCGGCGAGCGTCGCCGGGCCGGACTCCAGGGCGCTCAGCACGAGTGCCGCCTTGTCGAGAACGCCCACTCCGCTCGAGGCGCCACCAGAATTGTCCATGCAACGATACTCGCGTCTCACACTATGAAACGCAAGTTCACGTTTCCCCGGAAGCCGCCAACCTGTACTCACGGCACCCCGATCCGGAGGGACAGCGATGGGACGCACACTGGCCGAGAAGGTCTGGGAAGAGCACGTCGTGGCGCGCGCCGAGGGCGAGCCCGACCTGCTCTACATCGATCTCCACCTGCTGCACGAAGTCACCAGCCCCCAGGCGTTCGACGGACTGCGCAAGGCGGGCCGGCCGGTGCGCCGCACCGACCTGACCATCGCCACCGAGGACCACAACACCCCCACCCTCGACATCGACAAGCCCATCGCGGACCCGGTCTCGCGCACCCAGCTGGAGACCCTCCGCCGCAACTGCGCCGAGTTCGGCGTCCGGCTGCACCCGCTGGGCGACGTGGAGCAGGGCGTCGTCCACGTAGTGGGACCGCAGCTGGGACTGACGCACCCCGGCGCCACCGTGGTCTGCGGCGACAGCCACACCTCCACCCACGGTGCGTTCGGCGCCCTCGCCTTCGGCATCGGCACCAGCCAGGTCGAGCACGTCCTCGCCACCCAGACGCTGCCCATGTCGCCGTTCCGCACCATGGCCGTCACGGTCGAGGGCGAACTCCCCCCGGGCGTGACCGCGAAGGACCTGATCCTGGCCGTCATCGCGGAGATCGGCACCGGCGGCGGCCAGGGGTACGTCATCGAGTACCGCGGGTCCGCGATCGAGAAGCTCTCGATGGAGGCGCGGATGACCGTCTGCAACATGTCCATCGAGGCCGGCGCCCGGGCGGGCATGATCGCCCCCGACGAGACCACCTTCGCCTATCTGAAGGACCGCCCGCACGCCCCCAAGGGCGCCGACTGGGACGCCGCCGTCGCCCACTGGCGCACCCTGCGCACCGACGACGACGCCGTCTTCGACCACGAGGTCGTCATCGACGCGTCGGCCCTCTCCCCGTTCGTCACCTGGGGCACCAATCCGGGCCAGGGCGCGCCGCTCTCGGCGGCCGTCCCCGACCCCGCCTCGTACGAGGACGCCTCGGAGCGCTCCGCCGCCGAACGCGCCCTGGAATACATGGGGTTGACGGCCGGTCAGGCACTCAGGGACATCGCCGTGGACACCGTCTTCGTGGGCTCCTGCACCAACGGCCGGATCGAGGACCTGCGGGCCGCCGCCGACGTGCTGCGCGGCCGCGCGGTCGCCGACGGGGTGCGGATGCTGGTCGTACCGGGATCCGTCCGGGTGGCCCTGCAGGCGGTGGACGAGGGGCTCGACGCGGTGTTCACCGCGGCGGGCGCCGAGTGGCGGCACGCCGGGTGCTCGATGTGCCTGGGCATGAACCCCGACCAACTGGCGCCGGGCGAGCGGTCGGCGTCCACCTCCAACCGCAACTTCGAGGGCAGGCAGGGCAAGGGTGGCCGGACACACCTGGTCTCGCCCCAGGTCGCCGCCGCCACCGCCGTCCTGGGCCGGCTGGCCTCGCCCGCCGACCTGCCGGCCGGTCCGGTCCTCGCCGCCTGAACGGCGCAGGGCACCTTACCCCAGCACCTCACCCAGCCCAGCACCCCACCCAGCGAGGAAGAGCAGCTGATGGAAGCGTTCACCGCACACACCGGCCGTGCCGTGCCGCTGCGCCGCAGCAACGTGGACACGGACCAGATCATCCCGGCGCACTGGCTCAAGAAGGTCACCCGCGACGGTTTCGAGGACGGCCTCTTCGAGGCGTGGCGTAAGGACCCGGGCTTCGTCCTCAACGAGCCCGCCCGCGCGGGCGCCTCGGTCCTGGTCGCCGGGCCCGACTTCGGCACCGGCTCCTCCCGTGAGCACGCCGTCTGGGCGCTGCAGAACTACGGCTTCAAGACCGTGATCTCCGCACGGTTCGCGGACATCTTCCGGGGTAACTCGCTCAAGAACGGTCTGCTGACGGTCGTCCTGCCGCAGGAGACCGTCGAGCGGCTGTGGGAGCTGACCGAGGCCGACCCCGCGGCGGAGGTCACCGTGGACCTCGTCGCCCGCCAGGTCCGGGCCGAGGGCATCACGGCCGATTTCAGCCTTGACGAGAACGCCCGGTGGCGGTTGCTGGAGGGGCTGGACGACATCGGGCTGACCCTCCGGCACGAGTCCGCCATCGCCGCCTTCGAGACCCGCCGGCCCTCCCACAAGCCGTCCACGGCCCGGGTCTGAGGCCCGTTTCCGCGCTGTTCCGGACCGATTTTCCCGCCCGTTCGGCCCAGTGCCCGGACCCCGGTACGACCCTCGATTTCCGCTGCTCACCCCAGGTTTGGCATGATGCGCCCCCTGTCTTCGGACAGGGGGCGCACCGCGTTGTTGAGGCCCTGTGAGGCGACAACTCGCCTCAGATGGCACAATCGGTGCATGGAACGCGACAGCCAACTCGGGCTCTACCGGCTCGTCGCCGACCAACTCAAGGAAGCGCACTCCCGAGTGCGCGCACTGCAAGTCCCGGAGGGCGTACGGATGGCGCTGTCCCGGAAGCTGCTGGCCATCACGGCCGCGGCGAAGCACGATCTCTCAGGCGCGGCAATGCGCCTGGACCGGCTGATGAAGGACCTCGACGAGGGCCGTTTCCCTTCAGAGCGCGGCACCGACGGAACTCCGTGATGGGTCGGGTTCGTTGCGGCACAAGGGTGATTAGACCGTTTCGTGTTTGATTTGCGGTATATATCTGCCTAACGTGCGAAAAGGCTGGAACAAATTCCAGCAGTGTCTCCGAAGGGGAAGACGTGAACAAGGCGCAGCTCGTTGAAGCGATTGCCGACAAGCTCGGCGGCCGTCAGCAGGCCGCTGACGCGGTCGACGCGGTACTCGACGCGATCGTCCGTGCGGTCGTCGCCGGCGACCGGGTCTCGGTCACCGGCTTCGGCTCGTTCGAGAAGGTCGACCGCCCGGCCCGTTACGCCCGCAACCCGCAGACCGGCGAGCGCGTCCGGGTCAAGAAGACCTCGGTGCCCCGCTTCCGCGCCGGTCAGGGCTTCAAGGACCTGGTGAGCGGCTCGAAGAAGCTGCCCAAGGGCGGCGAGGTCTCCGTGAAGAAGGCGCCCAAGGGCAGCCTTTCCGGCGGCAAGGCCACCACCAAGGCCGCGGCCAAGAAGGCCACCGCCAAGAAGACGGCCGCCAAGAAGGCGACCACGGCCAAGAAGGCGACGACCGCCACCAAGGCGACCACCGCCAAGAAGACCACGGCCGCCGCGAAGAAGACGACGGCGAAGAAGACCGCGCCCGCCACCAAGGCCGCGGCCGCGAAGAAGGCGACGCCGGCGAAGAAGACGACCGCCGCCGCCGCGAAGAAGACCACGGCGAAGAAGACCGCGCCGGCGAAGAAGGCCACGGCGACCAAGGCTCCGGCGCGCAAGACCACCGCGCGCAAGACCACCGCCAAGAAGACCGCGGCCAAGAAGAAGTAAAAAGCCGCTGACGGCGTCACGCGCCGGGCCGGGCTCCCTTCGGGGAGCCCGGCCCGCGGTGCGTTCAGGGGAAGGTCAAGGGCCGTCCGGCGCCCGTACGGGCCCCTGTGCGGCCCCTGAAGGCCCTCGGACCCTCAGGAGGGCTCCCCAGACGCCGGGGAGGCCGCAGGGGTTCACACCGGCCCTCAGAGCCCGGCGGACCGGAGGAACATCAGGCCCTCAGCGGCCGGCGGGGGCTCAGAAGGTCTGAAGAGTCACCAACGTCACACGGCGCTCAGGCCCGTCCACCGCGCCCGGCCCGCCCGGCTCGTCCGCCAACTCGATCCGCACCCGCTGCCCGGGGCGCAGCAGCCGCAGACCGCCCGCGTCGAACGCCGCGGCGTCGAACGGCACCGGGGTGCCGTCGTCGAGGAGAACGCTTCCGCAACGGGTCGCGGGGTCGTAGGTGTACGCGGTGGCCTGCATGCCCGAGAGCCTAGTCCGTCAGCGGTCCGGCGGCCCCCCGCGGCGGCCCGGCCGGCGCCCACGCCCCCGCGAGCGCGGCCGTGCGCGGCCCCACGCCCAGGGCCAGCGCGGCCCGGAGGTCCGCCAGGGTGTCCACGTCCCGCCGTACGGAATCCACCCCCGGCAATCCGATTTCCCGCGCCCCGGACGCCCGGTGCCGGGCGCGCGAGCGGCCCTCGAACGCCGGCGCCAAAAGCATTCCGGGAGCCGCCGCCAACAGCGTCGTCCCGATTCCCTCGGCGTCCGCGAGAAATGCGCGCGGGAATTCCGACGCCGAATCGAGCACCCGCCCGAGTTCCGCCGGGCGCAGCGCCGGGAGATCCGCGTTGAGTGTCGCCACGCCCGACCGCGGGCGCTCCGCCCGGACCGTCCGCGCCCCGTGCGCGAGGGCCGCGTTGAGGCCCCCGCCGCCGGCCGGTTCGGCCACGGTACGGGCGCCGGCCGCGGCCAGTTCCGCCGCGGCCGACGGGTCGCCGGTGACGACCACCACATCGCGTACCGCCGCGCAGGACAGCGCCGCCTCCACCGTGTCCAGCGCGAACGCCAGCGCCAGCGCGGAGCGCGGCCCCGCGCCCACGGCCGCCGCGAGCCGGCTCTTGGCCCGGGCCGGCGGCTTCAACGGCACCACCAGCGTCCAGCGCACGGCAGTCCCCTCTCCTTGGTCTCCGGTCTTCCCGCGGACCCTGTCGTCACCGGCCCCCACCGGACCCCGCCGGTCGACACCGGTCCGCTCCCGTCCGTGCCCGCCCCATTGTCGCCCGCCGCCCCGCGCCCCCGCCGCGGGACTCCGGCCGCTGCCGCCGGAGGGGCACGGGGTTACGGTGTTCTCGACAGACCGGGTACCTGGCGCCACACTTGTCCGGCCCCCGGGAGAGCAACAGGCCCGTGGAAGCTTCCAGGTCCCAAGAGAAGGGTGTACGGGTGTCCCGCCACAGAATCGGCTTCTGGTACCGCTTTACGGCGGTGTTGGCGAAACCGCCGCTCGTGGTTCTGTTCAAGCGGGAGTGGCGCGGAATGGAGCACATTCCCGCCGACGGCGGCTTCATCACCGCCATCAACCACAACTCGTACCTGGACCCGCTCTCCTACGCCCACTTCCAGTACAACACCGGGCGCGTCCCCCGCTTCCTGGCCAAGGCCGGCCTCTTCCGCAACGGTTTCGTCGGCACCCTGCTGCGCGGCACCGGACAGATCCCGGTCTACCGCGAGAGCACCGACGCGGCCAACGCCTTCCGGGCCGCCGTCGACGCCATCAACAAGGGCGAGTGCGTGGCCTTCTACCCCGAGGGCACCCTGACCCGGGACCCCGACCTGTGGCCCATGGAGGGCAAGACCGGCGCCGCCCGCGTCGCCCTGCTCACCAAGGCGCCCGTCATCCCGGTCGCCCAGTGGGGCGCCCACGAGGCCATGCCGCCCTACGCCAGGCAGAAGAAGGTCCGCCTCCTCCCGCGCAAGACCCTCCGGGTGATGGCCGGCCCGCCCGTGGACCTCGCCGAGTTCCACGACAAGGAGCCGACCGCCGAGGTACTGCGCGCGGTCACCGAGAAGATCATGGCCGCGATCACCGAACTCCTCGCCGAGCTCCGCGACGAGCCGGCCCCCGCCGAGCCGTACACCCTCAAGAAGGCCCGGGCGGCCGCCGCGGCGCGCCGGCAGTCGGAAACCGGCCGCGAGGAGGACGCCAAGTGACGCGCTGCGCCGTCTTCGGCACCGGATCCTGGGGCACCGCCTTCGCGATGATCCTCGCGGACGCCGGCTGCGAGGTGACCATGTGGGGCCGCCGCGACGCCGTCGTGGACGCCGTCAACAAGGGCGCCAACCCCGACTACTTCCCCGGCGTCGAACTGCCCTCCGCCGTCCGGGCCACCACCGACCCCGCCGAGGCCGCAGCCGGGGCCGCGTTCACCGTGCTGGCCGTGCCCTCCCAGACGCTCCGCGGCAACCTCGCCGCCTGGAAGCCCCTGCTGGCCGCGGACACCGTGCTGGTCTCCCTGATGAAGGGCGTCGAACTCGGCACCGCCAAGCGGATGAGCGAGGTCATCGAGGAGGTCGCCGGCGTCTCCGCGGACCGCGTCGCCGTCCTCACCGGCCCCAACCTGGCCAAGGAGATCGCCGACCGGCAGCCCGCCGCCGCCGTCGTCGCCTGCCGCGACGAGGACGTCGCCAAGCGCCTCCAGGCCGCCTGCCACACCGCGTACTTCCGCCCGTACACCAACACCGACGTGGTCGGCTGCGAGCTCGGCGGCGCCGTCAAGAACGTCATCGCGCTGGCGGTCGGCATCGCCGACGGCATGGGCCTGGGCGACAACGCCAAGGCGTCCCTCATCACCCGCGGCCTCGCCGAGACCACCCGGCTCGGCCTGGCGATGGGCGCCGACGCGCACACCTTCGCCGGCCTCGCCGGAATGGGCGACCTCGTCGCCACCTGCTCCTCCCCGCTCTCCCGGAACAACACCTTCGGCCGCAACCTCGGCCGCGGCCTGAGCCTCGCGGAGACCATCGCCGTCACCAAGCAGACGGCGGAGGGCGTCAAGTCCTGCGAGTCGGTGCTCGATCTGGCGCGGAGGCACCATGTCGACATGCCGATCACGGAGACCGTGGTGGGCATCGTCCACGAGGGCAAGCCGCCCATGGTCGCCCTCAAGGAGCTCATGGCGCGCAGCGCCAAGCCGGAGCGGCACTGAGACCGCCGGTACCACCAGCACCGAGACCGCCGGTACCACCAGGTACGCTCAACGCGATATGAGCAGCGAGAACCCCACCCAGAGCCCCGGCCGCAAGCCGCGCGTCGCGGTCGTCTTCGGCGGCCGCAGTTCCGAGCACGCCATCTCCGTGGTCACCGCCGGCGCGGTGCTGCGCGCCATCGACCGCACGAAGTACGACGTGCTGCCGATCGGCATTACGCAGGACGGCCGTTGGGCGCTGACCACCGACGACCCCGAGCGCATGGCCATCACCGGCCGTACGCTGCCCAGCGTCGACCGGCTCGCCGAGTCGTCGGAGGGCGAGGTCGTGCTGCCCGTCGCCCCCGCCAACCGCGAGATCGTCTACACCGAGCCCGGCTCGGTGCCCAAGGCGCTCGGCGAGGTCGACGTGGTCTTCCCGATGCTGCACGGCCCCTACGGGGAGGACGGCACCCTCCAGGGCATGCTGGAACTGGCCGGCATCCCCTACGTGGGCGCCGGTGTGCTCGCCTCGGCCGTCGGCCAGGACAAGGAGTACATGAAGCGGGTCTTCATCTCCTACGGGCTGTCCGTCGGCCCGTACGAGGTGATCCGCCCGCGGGAGTGGGACAACGACCGCGAGGCCGCCCGCCGCAAGGTGCTGGACTTCGCCGGCGAGCACGGCTGGCCGCTCTTCGTGAAGCCCGCCCGCGCCGGCTCGTCCATCGGCATCACCAAGGTGGACGACGCCTCGGGCCTGGACGAGGCCATCGAGGAGGCCCGCCGCCACGACCCCAAGATCCTGGTCGAGGCGCTGCTGCGCGGCCGGGAGATCGAGTGCGGGGTGCTCGAGTTCGAGGACGGCCCGCGCGCCAGCGTGCCCGCCGAGATCCCGCCGGTGGAGGCGCACTCCTTCTACGACTTCGAGGCCAAGTACATCGACTCGGCCGCCGGCATCGTCCCCGCGCCGCTGACCGACGAGCAGACCCGCCGCGTCCAGGAGCTGGCCGTCCAGGCGTTCGACGCCGTCTCCTGCGAGGGCCTGGTCCGCGCGGACTTCTTCCTCACCGAGGACGGCGAGTTCGTCATCAACGAGATCAACACCATGCCGGGCTTCACGCCCATCTCCATGTACCCGCGCATGTGGCAGGAGAGCGGCGTCGCCTACCCGGAGCTGGTCGACCGGCTCCTCCAGGCCGCGCTGCGCCGCTCGACGGGCCTGCGCTAGGAGATCTGCGCCAGGAGGCCTACGGAAGGTCGGCGTCGCCCGGGACGTCGGACGGCACCGCCTTCTGGACGGCGGCGGTGAGATCGACGAGCGCGCTCATGTCACCGCCGTCGCCGGCCACCTCCTTCGGCAGCGTGACCTCGATGTACGCCGGCCGCAGAGGGGTGGTGACGCGGATGCTCCCGTCCGACAGCCGCTCGGGGGCCCACCGCACCCCGTCGATGTCCACGGCCTTCGTCCGCACGTCATCGAAGATCTTCGGCCGCGGCACCCCGCAGCGCAGCTCGATCCACGGACCGTCGCCCCAGGCGGCGGTGAAGTCCGAGGCGGGCTTCGTGGCGTGCCGCTTCAGCCCCCCCACCTCGTCCGGCAACTCGCCGTGCAGCGCCCGGCAGAGCGTCGCCTGCCGGGCGGTGGGGGTCGGCACCGCCGGGTGCGGAGCGTCGCCCTCCGCCGAGCAGCCGACGGCCGCGCCCAGCAGGACCGCCATGACGGACAGGGCGGCCCGCCGGCGCGGCCGGAGGGGACGGACGGATGGGACAGTACGGGCGAACACAGTGCTCACCGGCCGAGCATACGAGGGGCTACAGGTGGACGACCGGGCAGGTCAGGGTCCGGGTGATGCCTTCCACCTGCTGGACCTTGGCGACGACCATCCGGCCGAGCGCGTCCACGGTGTCGGCCTGGGCGCGGACGATGACGTCGTAGGGACCCGTCACGTCCTCGGCCTGGATCACGCCGTTGATCTTCGAGATGACTTCGGCCACGGTCGACGCCTTGCCGACCTCGGTCTGGATCAGGATGTACGCCTGTACCACGGAACCTCCAGGGCGGCTTCGAGGATCATGTGGGGAGAAGAGACGCCACCGTACCGCGCCGCCGCACGGCACGGGGAGACCCGCGCCACCTGCGCGGCGCGCGGTTCCTCGGGAACCGCGAGACCACAGCACCGGATACTCCGAGGAGGAGCGCAGTGAAAGGCACCGTCGGCGAGTTGGGGGAGTTCGGCCTCATCAGGGAGCTGACCTCCCGGCTCACCACCACCCCGGCCGTCCGGCTCGGACCGGGCGACGACGCCGCGGTGGTCGCAGCGCCCGACCGGAGGGTCGTGGCCAGCACGGACGTGCTCCTGGAGGGGCGGCACTTCCGTCGCGACTGGTCCACCGCCTACGACGTGGGCCGCAAGGCCGCCGCCCAGAACCTCGCCGACATCGCCGCCATGGGCGCCGTGCCGACCGCCGTGCTGCTCGCCCTCGTCGTCCCCGCCGAACTCCCCGCCACCTGGCCGGTGGAGCTCATGGACGGAATCCGCGACGAATGTCAGGTCGCCGGCGCGGCGGTGGTCGGCGGGGACGTGGTGCGCGGCGAGACCATCACCGTGTCCATCACGGCCCTCGGCGACCTCCGCAACCACGAACCCGTCATGCGTTCCGGCGCGCAGCCCGGCGACGTCGTCGCGGTCACCGGCTGGCTCGGCTGGTCGGCGGCCGGACTCGCCGTCCTCTCCCGGGGCTTCCGCTCCCCCCGCGCCTTCGTCGAGGCGCACCGCCGCCCCGAACCCCCGTACCACGCGGGCCCGGCCGCCGCCTCGCTCGGCGCCACGTCCATGACGGACGTCAGCGACGGCCTCATCGCCGACCTCGGGCACATCGCCGAGGCCAGCAAGGTCCGGATCGACCTGCACACGGCCGCGATCGACGTGCCCACGCAGATGTCCGACATCGGCCAGGCCGTCGGCGTCGACCCGCTCCAGTGGGTCCTCACCGGCGGCGAGGACCACGCCATCGTCGCCACCTTCCCGCCGGACGTGAAGCTGCCCGCCCGCTGGAAGGTGATCGGCGAGGTGGTCAACCCGTCCGCCCTGCCCCAGGTGACCGTGGACGGCGCGCCATGGGAGCGGACGGGCGGCTGGGACCACTTCGGCGACGAGCAGGACGACCTGCCGGAGCCGGAGGAGGACTGAAGGGCGCGTAGGTTGGTGCTCATGCCGATACCTCCGCGTGTGCTGACCGTCGCCGGCTCCGACTCCGGCGGCGGCGCCGGCATCCAGGCCGACCTCAAGACGATGCTCGCCCTGGGCACGCACGGCATGAGCGTCCTCACCGCCGTCACCGCCCAGAACTCCCGCGGCGTACAGGGCGCCTGGCCGCTGCCCGCGGAGGCGGTACGGGCCCAGTTCCGCAGCGTCGTCGACGACATCGGGGTCCAGGCCGTCAAGACCGGGATGCTGGCCTCGGCGGAACTGGTGGAGACGGTGGCCGGACTGCTCGCGGGCGTCGGGGCGCCCGTCGTCGTCGACCCCGTGGGCGTCTCCAAGCACGGCGATCCGCTGCTCGCCGCTTCCGCCCTCGACGCGCTGCGTCTGAAGCTGCTTCCTCTTGCCACGGTGGCCACGCCCAATCTCGACGAGACGGCGTGGCTGACGGGCGTCCGCGTCACGGGCGAGGACGATCTCCGGCGGGCGGCGGACGCTGTCCTGGCCTTCGGGCCGCGGTGGGTGCTGATCAAGGGCGGTCACCTGCCGGGTGACGCGGTCGACCTGCTGACGGACGGCTCGTCCGAGCACCTGCTCCGCGCTCCGCGCCACGACAACCGTCATACGCACGGGACGGGGTGCACGCTCGCGAGCGCGATCGCCTGCGGGCTGGCGAAGGGGCTTTCCGTGCCGGACGCCGTCTCGGCGGCGAAGGAGTACGTCACCGGGGCGATCGCCGCGGGGTTCCCGCTGGGGGAGGGGATCGGGCCGGTGGATCACGGGTGGGCGCTGCGCCCCCGCACCCCCGGGCGGGCTGATTTCAGCCCGTCCGGCGTTTGAGGACAACCGCGCGGAGCGCGGTTTCGGGGGTCTGGGGGCTTGCCCCCAGGAATCGGCGAAGTGGGGGTGCCCCCTCTGGGGGAGGGACCGGGGCACAGCAAAAAGCCGGCCCCCGCAGGGGCCGGCCTTCAGCAACCGGAAAGGGCTGCGCGTACGCGAAGCCGCTAGCGCGAGACCTTGCCGGCCTTGATGCACGAGGTGCAGACGTTGAGCCGCTTCGGCGTCGCCCCGACCTTCGCACGCACCCGCTGGATGTTGGGGTTCCAACGGCGGGAGGTACGGCGGTGCGAGTGCGAGATGTTGTTGCCGAAGCCCGGCCCCTTGCCGCAGACGTCGCAGTTGGCAGCCACGGGTTACTCCAAAGACGGGTCACCCTCGCTCACGCGAGGACGACAGGCACGTACGGTGAATCCCTGCGTGCCGAGATCTCAGAGAGTGACCGGCAGTGTCAGGGGGATGGCCTGACTCTCGTCAGGCAACCGGAGCAGCATACAACGACCGCTCCAGGACAACGAAACTACCATGACCGGCCCGTATCCCGCCCGGCCGGCCCGGTGGAGCGGCCCGCACGACTACTGTGCCCACGGGTCACCGCCCACCGTCACCGCCTGAGTACAGCCACCCCGAGGAGGACCCCCAGGTGCCGCACCCGCTCGACGCCGCCGCGGTACGCGCCTGGTGCGCTCTGGCGCTCGACGCCCTGGGCCGGGCCCGCGAGGAGATCGACGCGATCAACGTCTATCCCGTGGCCGACGGCGATACGGGGACCAACCTCTACCTGACCGTCGAGTCCGCCGTCCGCGCCGTCGAGGCCGTCTTCGAGGCGCACGCCACCGCGGGGCCCGGCGCCCGCCCCGGTCTGTCGGAGGCGGTCCGGGCGATGGCGCACGGCGCGCTGATCGGCGCCCGTGGCAACTCGGGCACGATCCTGGCGCAGCTGCTCCGGGGCATGGCGGAGGTGCTGAAGGACAGCGGTGAAAGTGACCAGGGTCACCTGCTGGGCCGCGCGCTGCGCCGCGCCGCCGACTCCGCGTACGAGGGCGTGGCGAGGCCCGTCGAGGGCACCGTCCTCACCGTGGCCGCCGCCGCGGCCGA
>NZ_JAIQLH010000229.1 GCF_020037025.1 Streptomyces huiliensis
CGGTCCGGGCGGGCGCAGACGGCCGCCCGGCGGTGCCGCGGGCGCGGGCCGGGCCCGGCGGGACGGCGGCAGACCGGGGAAGAAGCGGTTCATCGACTATCCGAGGGCCGGGCGTGCCGGCTGGCGGCGCTGGGTCCCGTCCTGGCGGCTGGTCACCGGTTCGATCGCGTCGTTCATCGGGCTGATCGTGGGCACGGTGGGCGTGGCCCTGGCCGTGGTGCAGGTTCCCAGCGCCCAGCTGGCCTCGAAGGTGCAGAAGAACGTCTACTACTGGTCCGACGGCAAGCAGATGGTCGTGGCCGGCGGCGGCAGTCTCAACCGGCAGATCGTGCCGATCTCGCAGATCCCGATGTCCATGCAGAACGCGGTGATCTCCGCCGAGAACGCCAGTTTCTACAAGGACTGGGGCGTGGACCCGATGGGCATCGCCCGCGCGGTCGTGAAGATGGCGCAGGGCGGTGAGACGCAGAGCGGTTCGACGATCACCCAGCAGTTCGTCAAGAACACGTACCTGAGCCAGGAGCAGACGCTCAAGCGCAAGGCGACCGAGCTGCTGATCTCGGTCAAGGTCGGGGCCACCCAGGACAAGCACGACATCCTCGCCGGCTATCTCAACACCGCGTACTACGGCCGGGGCGCCTACGGGATCCAGGCGGCGGCGCGCGCGTACTACGACAAGGACTGCTCGGACCTGACGCCGAGCGAGAGCGCCTACCTGGCGGCGACGCTGAACGGGCCGAACCTCTACGACCCGTACGGCGGCCAGGGGCCGGCGGCGACGCCGGAGAAGAACACCAAGCGGGCCACGGACCGGTGGAAGTGGACGCTGGACCGGGAGGTCCAGATCGGCCACATGGAGGCGGCCGAGCGGGACAAGTGGGTCGGCCAGGGCTTCCCGCAGCCGCAGAAGCCCAAGCCGGCGACCAACCGCGCGGGCCAGATCGGCTACCTCACCGACCTCGCCGACAACTACATCACCGCACACTCCACGATCAGCAAGGGCGAGCTGGACAAGGGCGGTTATCAGATCTACACCACCTTCGACCGCAAGAAGGTCAACGCCCTGGCGAAGTCGGTCGAAGACGTGCGCAAGGCGAACCTCAAACCCGACGTGCGGGACGTCGACAAGTACGTCCAGTTCGGCGGCGCGTCGGTCGAGCCCGGCACCGGCAAGATCAAGGCCATCTACGGCGGCGAGAACGCCCTGACCCACTTCACCAACAACGCGGACTACACCGGCGTCCAGGTGGGGTCGACGTTCAAGCCGTTCGTGCTGGCGGCGGCCATGACGCACGGGAAGCGGAACCCCGCCCTGGGCGCGCAGCAGGGCGACGGCCAGCGCACGCTCGTCTCACCGGAGAGCATCTACAACGGTGACAACAAGCTGACCCTGCGGATGTACAACGGGACCGTCTGGCACGACCAGGACGGCCGGGAGTGGCACCAGAAGAACGACGGCGACGAGGACAAGGGCCTGATCAGCCTGCGGACGGCCATGCAGTTCTCGGTGAACACCCCGTACATCCAGCTGGGCATGGACGTCGGTACGGACCTGGTGCGGGAGGCGGCGCTGGCCGCGGGGCTGGACAAGGAGCAGCTGGCCTCGATCACCCCCACCTTCTCGCTGGGCACCTCCGCGCCGAGCGCGATCCGGCTGGCGGGCGCCTACGCGACGTTCGCGGACAACGGCCGACAGATCGACCCGTACTCCGTCGAGAAGGTGGAGAAGGACGGCAAGACGGCCTACCGGCACGAGAAGAAGAGCGCCCAGGCGTTCAGCGCCAACGTCGCGAACAACGTCACGGACGTGCTGAAGACGGTCGTGGACGCGGGTACGGGGACGGCGGCCAAGCTCGGCGCGCGGCCGGCGGCGGGCAAGACGGGCACGACCGACGGGAACCGCTCGGCGTGGTTCGCGGGCTACACTCCGCAGCTCTCCACGGCCGTCGGCATGTACCGCGTCAATCCGAATGCCAAGAACCAGCAGTTCCTGTCGATGCGGGGGGTGGGCGGCAAGGCGACGATCCACGGTGCCTCGTTCCCGGCGGAGATCTGGGCGGACTACATGGGCAAGGCCCTCAAGGGCACTCCTGTCCGGCAGTTCGACCCGCCACAGCCCATCGGCGAGAAGATCTTCGGTGACGGGGCCAGTCCGTCCCCGGTCCCGGCGCCGTCGGCGTCGCCGTCCGCGTCGCCCTCGGAGTCGGCGCCCGCGTCCCCGTCCGCTCCGCCGTCGCCGTCCCCCGAGCCCACCCGGACCTGTGGGCTGCTCGACGCGCGGTGCCGGCTGGGCGACCACGGGCACAAGGACGACGGCGGGGCCGGCGGCGGCCCGGCGGGGACCACGGGCGGCGAGCCCGGCGGGCCGGGCGGCCAGGAGGGCGATCCCGGCGGCGACGAGCAGATGCCGCCGGGGCAGAGCCGGCGCCAGGGCGGCGGCCTCTTCGGCGGGCCGTTCGGCTGAGAGCCCACTGCCTCTGAGAGCGCGCCGAAACCTCGGGACCGTTCCGTTCACTCGGAACGGTCCCGAGGTTTTCCACAAGGGCCGGCTTGTCCCCGGCTTGTCCACAGCCGCCAGCGGGCCTGGGGGACGTACGGCAGGATGGGCGCCATGAGGAGCGTGCGGGACGACCGGTCGGTGCGGCCCACCCAGGAGGACGAGATCGCCGCGGCCGGCAGTGAGCTGATCGGCGGGCCGGCGGGGCGGCGTGCGCTGCCCGGCGGGTGGCGGACGCCGGTGCGGGTGGTCGTGCTGGTGATGATCGGCATGTTCGCGCTCGGCATGGTGCAGAAGGCCCCCTGCTACGACCACGGCTGGTTCTTCGGGGCCACCACCCAGTACACCCACGCCTGCTACTCCGACATCCCGCACCTGTTCACGGGCCGCGGCTTCGACCAGGGGCTCATCCCGTACCTGGACGAGATCCCGCGCTCCATGGGCGACATGGACTATCTGGAGTACCCGGTCCTGACCGGGGCCTTCATGGAGGTCGCCGCGCTGCTGACGCCGGGCGGCAGCACGCAGCACCGGGCGCAGCTCTACTGGTTCGTGAACTCCGGGATGCTGCTGGTCTGCGCCGTGGTGATCGCCTTCTGCGTGGCCCGGACGCACCGGCGCCGGCCCTGGGACGGGCTGCTGGTGGCCCTGGCGCCGGCCTTCGCGCTGACGGCCACCATCAACTGGGACCTGTTCGCGGTGGCGCTGACCGCCGTGGCGATGCTGGCCTGGTCGCGGGGGCGGGCCGGCGCGGCGGGGCTGTTCATCGGGCTGGCGGCGGCGGCGAAGCTCTATCCGGTGCTGCTGCTGTGGCCGCTGTTCCTGCTGTGCTGGCGGGCGGGCCGGTGGCGGGAGTTCGGGACGGCGCTCTCCTCGGCCGTCGTCGCCTGGCTGGTGGTGAACGTGCCGCTGATGCTGGTCGTCGACGGGCCGATGGCGCCGATCCGGGCCGGCTGGGCGAAGTTCTACACCTTCAGCCAGGAGCGGCCGGTGGACTACGGGTCGCTCTGGCTGCTGATCTCCCAGCGCACGGGAGATCCCATGGACGACGTCAACACCTACGCGGCCGTGCTGATGGTCGTCGGCTCGCTGGCCGTCGGCGCGCTGTGCCTGTACGCGCCGCGGCGCCCGCGCCTCGCCCAGCTCGCCTTCCTGGAGATCGCGCTGTTCGTCGTGGCCAACAAGGTCTACTCGCCGCAGTACGTGCTGTGGCTGATCCCGCTGGCCGTCCTCGCCCGGCCCAGGTGGCGGGACTTCCTGGTCTGGCAGACGTGCGAGGTGCTCTACTTCCTCGGCATCTGGCTGCACCTGGCGTACACGGGCGACGGCGACAAGCACCAGGGGCTGCCGCAGGACGGCTACCAACTCGCGCTCGTGCTGCACCTGCTGGGGACGCTGTACCTGTGCGCGCTGGTGGTGCGCGACATCCTCAGGCCCGATCGCGACGTGATCCGGCGGGACGGCTCGGACGACCCGTCCGGAGGACCGCTCGACCGGGCGCCGGACATACACGTCCTGGGCCGGACGCGCCCGCACGAGCGGCACGACGAGCGTCCGGAGACCTTGCGGGTCCGATGGGGCACCGGGAGCGGCGGCACGGTCTAGCCGCCGCTCCGGGGCCGGTCACAGGGGGAACAACCGGCGGTCGACGGGGGGGCTCAGTGATCGAGTATCCGGTCGAACTGGGTGGTGGTGTGCCGCAGGTGGGCCACCAGCTCGTCGCCGACCTGCGGCGCGGGGGCGTCGTTCGGCACGAAGAGGATCGACACCTGCATGTGCGGGGGCTCGGCGAACCAGCGCTGCTTGCCCGCCCAGACGAAGGGCGAGAGGTTGCGGTTCATGGTGGCCAGGCCGGCGCGGGCGGTGTTCTTGGCCCGGGGCATCATGCCGTTCAGCGTCTTGGGCGCCTCCAGGCCGACACCGTGCGAGGTGCCGCCGGCCACCACGACGAGGTAGCCGTCACCGGTCACCTTCTGCTGGCGGTAGCCGAAGCGGTCACCCTTGACGACCGGGGTGACGTCCAGGACCGCGCCGCGGTACTGGGTGGCGTCGTGGTCGCCCAGCCACAGCCGGGTGCCGATCCGGGCCCGGAAGCGGGTCTGCGGGTACATCTGCTGGAGCCGGGCCAGGTCCTCGGACTTGAGGTGGCTGACGAACATGGTGTGCAGCGGCAGGTGGGCGGCGCGCAGCCGCTCCATCCACGCCGACACCTCGTCCACGCCGGTGGTGCCGTCGGCGCGGTCCAGGGGCAGGTGTATCGCGAAGCCCTCCAGGCGCACGTCCTCGATGGCGGCGTGCAGCTTGGGCAGGTCCTCCTCGCTGATGCCGTGCCGCTTCATGCTGCTCATGACCTCGATGACGACGCGCGCGCCGACCAGGCCGCGCACCCCCTCGACCGAGGAGACCGAGCGGATGGCCCGGTCGGGCAGCGGCACCGGCTCCTCGCCGAGCCGGAAGGGGGTGAGCACCAGCAGGTCACCGCCGAAGAGGTCCTTGGCGCGGGCCGCTTCGTAGGTGGTGCCGACGGCGAGGATGTCCGCGCCGAAGCGGATGACCTCTTCGGCGAGGCGTTCGTGGCCGAAGCCGTAGCCGTTGCCCTTGCAGACCGGGACGATGCCCGGGAACTGCTGGAGGACGGACTGCTGGTGTGCCCGCCAGCGCTGGGTGTCGACGTAGAGCGTGAGCGCCATGGCCGGTCCCGGAACCTTTCCCTGAGGTTGGATGGAGCAGTTGGATCAGCGGCGCGACATGTACATGTCGAGGGCCTTGTGCAGCAGCTTGTTGAGCGGGAAGTCCCACTCGCCGAGGTACTCGGCGGCCTGCCCGCCGGTGCCCACCTTGAACTGGATGAGGCCGAAGAGGTGGTCGTTCTCGTCCAGCGAGTCGCCGATGCCGCGGAGGTCGTAGACGCTGGCGCCGAGCGCGTAGGCGTCGCGCAGCATCCGCCACTGCATGGCGTTGGACGGCCGGACCTCGCGCTTGTGGTTGGCGGAGGCGCCGTAGGAGTACCAGACGTGCCCGCCGACGATCAGCATCGTCGCGGCGGCCACGGCCTCGCCCTCGTGGATGGCGAAGTACAGCCGCATGCGGTTGGGGTCCTCGGTGTTGAGGGCCGTCCACATGCGCTGGAAGTAACTCAGCGGGCGCGGGCGGAACTTGTCGCGCTCCGCGGTGATCTCGTAGAGGTGCTGCCAGGTGGCCAGGTCCTCGTAGCCGCCCTGGACGACCTCGACGCCGGCCTTCTCGGCCTTCTTGATGTTGCGGCGCCACAGCTGGTTGAAGCCCTTGTGGACGTCCTCCAGCGAGCGGTTCTCCAGCGGCACCTGGAAGACGTAGCGCGGCTGGACGTCGCCGAAGCCGGCGCCCTCCTCCTCGCCCTGCTGCCAGCCCATCCGGCGGAGCTTGTCGGAGACCTCGAAGGCGCGCGGCTCGATGAACGTGGGCTCGACGTCGCGCAGGCGCTTGGCGTCCGGGTCGGCGATGCCGGACTTGATCGCGTTGGCGTCCCAGCGGCGGATGACGACGGGCGGGCCCATCTTCACGGAGAACGCGCCCTGCTTCTTGAGGTGGGCCAGCATCGGCTGGAGCCAGTCCTCGAGGTTCGGGGCGTACCAGTTGATGACCGGGCCCTCGGGCAGGTAGGCCAGGTAGCGCTTGATCTTCGGCAGCTGGCGGTAGAGCACCAGGCCGGCGCCGACCATCTGGCCGGTCTTGTCGAACCAGCCCAGGCTCTCCGAGCGCCACTCGGCCTTGACGTCCGCCCAGGCCGGCACCTGCATGTGACTGGCAGCGCGCAGGCTCTGGATGTATGCCAGATGCTGCTGTCGGCTGATGGTCCTCAGGGTCAGGCTCATGCGGGGCGCTCCTCGGCAGGTGTGTCCCCAGGGTCGGGGCTCCGGCTCTCGCGCCGAAGCCTACTGCGACCGGGGAGCGCCCCGTTTGGGCGTACGGTCCGCTATCCGATCACACCGCCGAAGAGGCCGCCGTGGGCCATGCCCAGGAAGAAGCCGATGGCGGCCGCGCCCAGGCCGATGATCAGCAGGAAGCGCTCGCCCGTGGTGGCGGAGATGAACTGGCCCCACGCGCCGGTGAGGATTCCCACCAGGCCGCTCCACGAGCTGAGCAGGTGGAGGTGGGACCAGGCCGAGGAGACGATGGCCAGCAGGCCCAGCACGACCGTCGCCGCGACCAGGGTGTTCTCCCGTGGATGCGGCTTTCCGTCGCTGTTGAGCACCGTGTTGATGAAGGAGCGGGGGTTCCTCGATGTGGGAGTCCGGCGGACTGCCTGTGTCATGGGTCTACCTCCTGAAGGCAGGCGGCGCGGTGTAGCGCCGGTCACACCCGGTGCGTCCAGAGTGAAGGGGCGGGCGGCCGGATTTCAACCGGACGCCGGTGTGCGGGTACTCTGGACGGTCTGCATCGGTATCTGTCCGGACCTGGCTTCCGTCCCGGGGGCGACCCAGGGACTTCCCGCTGATCGTCCGTGCGGTTGGCATCGGCCTCGATGTCAGTGTCAGCCGATACCGTTGTTCACGCATCACGACCCTCCTGCCACGGATCGACCGTGGCCGCTGAGTCCAAAGGAGGTGGGTTCCACATGCGTCACTACGAGGTGATGGTCATCCTCGACCCCGATCTGGAGGAGCGCGCTGTCTCTCCCCTGATCGAGAACTTCCTCTCCGTCGTCCGTGAGGGCAACGGAAAGGTCGAGAAGGTCGACACCTGGGGCCGTCGTCGTCTCGCTTACGAGATCAAGAAGAAGCCCGAGGGCATCTACTCGGTCATCGACCTTCAGGCCACGCCTGAGGTCGTCAAGGAGCTCGACCGCCAGATGAACCTGAACGAGTCGGTCCTCCGGACCAAGGTCCTCCGTCCCGAGACCCACTGAACCCCTTCGGTTCAGAGGTAATCGGGCTGTATCGCAACGAGTAGCAAGCAGCCAGCAGCACACCCGCCGAGAGGTTCACCCATGGCAGGCGAGACCGTCATCACGGTCGTCGGCAATCTCGTCGACGACCCCGAGCTGCGCTTCACCCCGTCCGGTGCGGCGGTCGCGAAGTTCCGTATCGCGTCCACTCCCCGCACCTTCGACCGCCAGACCAACGAATGGAAGGACGGCGACAGCCTCTTCCTGACGTGCTCGGTGTGGCGGCAGGCGGCGGAGAACGTCGCCGAATCGCTCCAGCGAGGCATGCGCGTCATCGTGCAGGGCCGGCTGAAGCAGCGGTCCTACGAGGACCGCGAGGGCGTCAAGCGCACGGTCTACGAGCTCGACGTCGAAGAGGTCGGCGCCAGCCTGAAGAACGCGACGGCGAAGGTCACCAAGACCACGGGCCGTGGTGGCCAGGGTGGCTATGGCGGCGGCAACGGCGGCGGCGGTGGCCAGCAGGGTGGCGGCGGCTGGGGCTCCGGTCCCAGCGGTCCGCAGGGCGGCGGGGCTCCCGCCGACGACCCCTGGGCGACCGGCGCTCCGTCCGGCGGCCAGCAGGGCGGCGGCGGAGGTGGCTGGGGCGGCGGCTCCGGCAACTCCGGCGGCGGCTACTCGGACGAACCGCCCTTCTAGGCCCTCCGGGGTCTGGAGCCAGGCCCTCCGGGGCCCGGACCGCCTCCGCGGCGGTCCGAGGGCGACAGCAAAAACTTCTTGATCACACTGGAGAGAGACAATGGCTAAGCCGCCTCCGCGCAAGCCCAAGAAGAAGGTCTGCGCTTTCTGCAAGGACAAGACCGCTTACGTGGACTACAAGGACACGAACATGCTGCGGAAGTTCATTTCCGACCGCGGCAAGATCCGTGCCCGCCGCGTGACCGGCAACTGCACCCAGCACCAGCGTGACGTCGCCACGGCCGTGAAGAACAGCCGTGAGATGGCGCTGCTGCCCTACACCTCGTCCGCGCGATAAGGGAAGGGTGACCGAAAAATGAAGATCATCCTCACCCACGAGGTCTCCGGCCTCGGCACCGCCGGTGACGTCGTCGACGTCAAGGACGGCTACGCCCGCAACTACCTGGTCCCGCGCGGTTTCGCGATCCGCTGGACCAAGGGCGGCGAGAAGGACGTGGCGCAGATCCGCCGCGCCCGCAAGATCCGCGAGATCGCCACGATCGAGCAGGCCAACGAGGTCAAGGGTCAGCTGGAGGGTGTCAAGGTCCGCCTGGCCACCCGTGCCGGCGAGGCCGGCCGCCTGTTCGGCTCCGTGACCCCCGCCGACATCGCTTCCGCGATCAAGGCTTCCGGTGGTCCCGAGGTCGACAAGCGCCGTGTCGAGGTGGGCTCGCCCATCAAGACCCTGGGTGCCCACCAGGTGTCCGTGCGTCTGCACGCCGACGTCGTCGCCAAGCTCGGCATCGAGGTCGTCGCCGCGTAAGCGGAACGCCGCTCCCTCGCGGAGTGGCGACCGGAAGGGCCGTACCCCTCGGGGTGCGGCCCTTCCGGCGTTCCGGGCCGGGGCTCAGGCCGTACCGCGAGTTCAGGCCCGTACCGCGCCGGTGACGAGCCAGCGGCCGGAGCGGATGCGCAGCCACAGCGTCCCCATCCGTACCGCCATCATCAGCGCCATGGCCCACCAGAGGGCCGTGAGCCCGCCGCCCAGCGGCGGGACGAGCAGTGCGACGGGCGCGAAGACCGCGAGCACCACCAGCATCGCCCGGGCGAGGTACGGGCCGTCCCCGGCGCCCATCAGCACCCCGTCCAGGACGAAGACGACCCCGGCCACCGGCTGGCTGAGCGCGGCCACCAGCAGGGCGGGCAGCAGGGCCCGCCGGACGTCCTGGTCGGCGGTGAACAGCGGGGTGAACAGCGGCCGGGAGGCCACCACCAGGATCCCGAGGGCGACGCCGGTGCCGATCCCCCACTGGACCATCCGTCGGCAGGCGGCGCGGGCGCCTTCGGCGTCCCCGGCGCCCAGGTACCGGCCGATGATCGACTGCCCGGCGATGGCGATGGCGTCGAGGGCGAAGGCCAGCAGGTTCCACAGCGAGAGCACGATCTGGTGGGCGGCCACCTCCCGGTCCCCCAGCCGGGCCGCGACCGCCGTGGCGATCAGCATGACGGCGCGCAGGGCGAGGGTGCGGACGAGCAGCGGGACGCCGGCCCGGGCGCAGGCGCGGATGCCGGCGGCGTCCGGGCGCAGCGAGGCGCCGTGCCGCCGGGCGCCCCGGACCACGACGACGAGGTAGGCGGCGGCCATGCCGTTCTGGGCGGCGACGGTGCCCCAGGCCGAGCCGGCGATGTCCCAGCCCGCCCCGTAGACGAAGACGACGTTGAGCAGGGCGTTGGCCGCGAAGCCGGCGACGGCCACGTACAGCGGGGTCCGCGTGTCCTGGAGCCCGCGCAGGACGCCGGTGGCGGCGAGGACGGCCAGCATGGCGGGGAGCCCCAGGGCGCTGATCCGCAGGTAGGTGACGGCGTGCGGGGCGGCGTCCGCGGAGGCGCCGAAGACGTCGACGAGGGCGGGGGCACCGGGGAGGACGGCGAGCGCGAGGACGGTGCCGAGCAGCAGGGCGAGCCAGATGCCGTCCATGCCCTGCCGGATGGCGGCCGGGAGGTCGCCGGCGCCTACCCGGCGGGAGACGGCGGCGGTGGTGGCGTAGGCGAGGAAGACGCAGACGCCGACGGCGGTGGTGAGGAGCGGTGCGGCGATGGCGAGGCCGGCGAGGCGGTCGGTGCCGAGGTGGCCCACGATGGCGGTGTCGGCCATGAGGAACAGCGGCTCGGCGACGAGGGCGCCGAAGGCCGGCACGGCCAGGGCGAGTATCTCGCGGTCGTGTCGCCGCGCGGCGCGCGGTCCACGCGCGAGTCCGTCGCTCATGCGTTCCATTCAATCGTCCACAGGTAATGTGTGCAACTGGTGGTTGTCTATTACCTGTGGCGGCGGGGTGTGATCTTCTCTGCGCCGTTTGTCGTGATCCGGCCCCGGCGGGAGAACTTTTTCTCCTCAACAGCCGGTGGATGGGAAACCCGCAGGTCAGGGGCGGTCGCCTGGGATGGGTGTGGGGTTGTCCACAGCGGTTTCCCCCGGCTCGTGCACAGGATCGGGGGAGTTCTCCACAGGATGGGGCCGTTCATCCACACCTCCTGTGGATAACCAGATTGGCTGACGGTGCCCGCGGCCCTACCGTGGACCGGCGCCCGCCGTCCGTTCCCGTCCCGTCCCGCGCCTCCGGACCACCCCGTCCGGGCCCCGCGCGGACACCGGAAACCGCGTCGCACCCGATGTGCCGGAACCGGAGTCGGGCGTCCTGTTTGTCGGTGCCGTGCCGTAAGAAAGAGGCGCACGGCGAGGTCCGCACCGCGGACGGGAGGAGGTGGCGGGGTGAGCGTCCACGAGCCCATGGACGGCCCGTGGGGCGAGGAGGGGCCGGGCGACCGGCTGCCGTTCCCCCGCAACCGCCGGGCCGAGGGCAAGGGCCGTGGCGAGTGGCGCGACGGTGACGAGGGCGGCGGCCGGCAGGGCCAGGACGGCGAGCGGGGCCCGCAGGGCAGCGGCTTCGAGCGCGTCCCGCCGCAGGACCTGGACGCCGAGCAGTCGGTGCTGGGCGGCATGCTGCTGTCCAAGGACGCCATCGCCGACGTCGTCGAGGTCCTCAAGGGCCACGACTTCTACCGGCCCGCCCACGAGACCGTCTACCAGGCCATCCTCGACCTCTACGCGAAGGGCGAGCCGGCCGACCCGATCACCGTGGCCGCCGAGCTCACCAAGCGCGGCGAGATCGCCCGCGTCGGCGGCGCGGCCTACCTGCACACCCTGGTCCAGACGGTCCCCACCGCCGCCAACGCCGAGTACTACGCCGAGATCGTCCACGAGCGGGCGGTCCTGCGCCGGCTCGTCGAGGCCGGCACCCGCATCACACAGATGGGGTATGCGGCCGACGGTGACGTGGACGACATCGTCAACAGCGCCCAGGCCGAGATCTACGCGGTCACCGAGCAGCGGACCAGCGAGGACTACCTGCCGCTGGGCGACATCATGGAGGGCGCGCTCGACGAGATCGAGGCCATCGGCTCGCGCAGCGGCCAGATGTCCGGCGTCCCCACCGGCTTCACCGACCTCGACGCGCTGACCAACGGCCTGCACCCCGGCCAGATGATCGTCATCGCGGCCCGTCCCGCGATGGGCAAGTCGACCCTGGCGCTGGACTTCGCCCGGGCCTGCTCCATCAAGCACAACATGCCGAGCGTGATCTTCTCGCTCGAGATGGGGCGCAACGAGATCGCGATGCGCCTGCTCTCCGCCGAGGCGCGGGTGGCGCTGCACCACATGCGCTCCGGCGCCATGACGGACGAGGACTGGACGCGGCTCGCCCGCCGCATGCCGGACGTCTCGCAGGCCCCGCTGTTCATCGACGACTCGCCGAACCTGTCGATGATGGAGATCCGGGCCAAGTGCCGCCGCCTGAAGCAGCGGCAGGACCTCAAGCTGGTGATCATCGACTACCTCCAGCTGATGCAGTCCGGCGGCTCCCGGCGGGCCGAGAGCCGTCAGCAGGAGGTCTCGGACATGTCCCGTAACCTCAAGCTCCTCGCCAAGGAGCTGGAGCTCCCGGTGATCGCCCTGTCGCAGCTGAACCGTGGCCCCGAGCAGCGCACCGACAAGAAGCCGATGGTCTCCGACCTGCGTGAGTCCGGCTCCATCGAGCAGGACGCCGACATGGTCATCCTGCTGCACCGCGAGGACGCCTACGAGAAGGAGTCCCCGCGGGCCGGCGAGGCCGACATCATCGTCGGCAAGCACCGTAACGGCCCCACGGCGACGATCACCGTGGCCTTCCAGGGCCACTACTCGCGGTTCGTGGACATGGCGCAGACCTGACGGGCGGGCGCGGCCCCGGGCTCGGGCTCACTCACCGCTTCACCGGGGCCTCCCGCGGTTCGACGAGGCGTCCGGCGCGGAGGGTGACCGGGGTGCCGGTGAAGCGGGCGCGGAGGCGGCGGTCGTGGGTGACGACGACGACCGCGCCGCCGTAGCCGGCGAGGGCTCCCTCCAGCTCCTCGACCAGGGCCGGGGAGAGGTGGTTGGTCGGTTCGTCGAGGAGCAGCAGGTCGACGGGGTCGGCGACGAGGCGGGCCAGTTCGATGCGGCGGCGCTGCCCGTAGGACAGATCGCCCACCCTCAGGCGCAGGTCGGCGCGGCCGAAGAGGCCGAGGGACAGCAGCCGGTCGGTGTGCTCGTCGAGGTCGCCCCCGCGGCCGGCGGCGAACGCCTCGGGGACGGTCAGGCCGGGCGGCCACGGCGTCTCCTCCTGCCTCAGGTGCCCGACGTGTCCCGCCGTTCTCACGATGCCCGCGTCCGGGCGGAGTTCGCCCGCCAGGACGCGCATCAGCGTCGTCTTGCCGGCGCCGTTGGGGCCGGTGACCAGCAGGCGTTCCCCGGCGGCGACGCGCAGGGACGGCACGTGCAGCCGGTCGCCGACGCGGACGTCGGTGAGCTCGGCCGCCGGGCGGTCGGTCCGGGCGCGGACGCCGGTGCGCTCGGCCGCCGCGTGCCCGGCGTCGGCGGGGACATCGGCGGGTCCGGCTCCCGCGCGCTCGGCCTCCGCGCGCTCCTCGGTCGTGGTCACGCGGGCCGCGAACACCAGCGGCTCGGGCGGTGGCGCGACGGGGTTCTCCGTCAGCCGCGCGACCCGCTCCTTGGCGTTGCGGATGCGGACCATCGCCCCGTGGCCCCGGCCGCGGGCGCGGAAGCCGCCGTGCCCGAAGACGGAGAGGGGAAGCTTGCGGGGGATCTCTCCGAGCCGGGCCGTGTTCCTGGCGGCCAGCTCCCGGTTCCGGTCCAGCTCGGCGCACCACTCCTCGTACTCCTGCAGGCGGCGGCGCCGGTCGGCGGCCTTGGCGGCGAGGTAGCCGGCGTAGCCGTCGCCGTGTCGCGTCACGCGGCCCTCGCCGACCTCCAGGATCGTGGTGGCGACCCGTTCGAGGAACACCCGGTCGTGGGTGACCGCGAGGACGGTGCCGCGGTGGGCCCGCAGCCGGTCCTCCAGCCAGGCCACGGCCTGGTCGTCCAGGTCGTTGGTCGGTTCGTCGAGCAACAGGAGTTCCGGCTGGGACGCCAGGGTCGCGGCCAGCGCGAGCCGGGACCGTTCGCCGCCCGAGAGGGTGCCCAGCGGCCGGTTCCGGTCCAGGCCGGGCAGGCCGAGGCCGTGCAGGGCGATGTCGACCCCGGCCTCCGCCTCGTATCCGTCGCGTGCCTCGTAGCGGGCGACGAGGCCGGCGTACGCGTCGAGGGCGGCGGCCAGTTCGGGCCCGGCCAGGCCCGTCAGCCCGGCCGCGGCGCGGCCGATCCGCGCCTCCAGCTCGCGCAGCTCGGCGAGGGCCGCGTCCACCGCGTCCTGGACGGTGGCCTCGGGCGGCAGGTCGAGGGACTGGGCGAGGTAGCCGACGCCGCCCGGCGCGATGACGGTCAGTTCGCCGTCGTCCGGCAGGTCCTGACGGGCCATCAGACGGAGGAGCGTGGACTTGCCGGCGCCGTTGTCGCCGATGATGCCGGCCTTCTCGCCGGGGCGGACGCTGAGCGACACGTCGTCCAGTACGACGTTGTCGCCGAAGCGGCGGGTGAGGTTCCGGAGGGTGAGTTGCGCGGTGTGGTCGGCGGTGTGCATACGGGAGTCCCCTGTTCTCGGCCATGCCGATCGGAACGGGCGGTGGGAGGCGCGTCCGCGCACGACGGGTTCGCCCGCGGCCGGTGCCGGGTGGCACGGGAGACGGCGGCGCGGGAGGGGCGGAGGCGCGGACGGGAACGCGCGACGGCGGAGCGGAGCTCAACGCGGTGGCGCGGGGACTGTCACAGGGAACCCATGGGACGGACCGTAGGCCGGTGAACGCCGGTTCGCAACACGTTTATTGGGGGACGAGTGGCCGACGGGGCGATTGTTGACCTCCGGGTCAAGAAAGGGCTAACGTATCGATCATGGGAAGGCCGAAGCAGTTCGATCCGGACGTCGCCGTCGAGCGGGCCATGGAGGTGTTCTGGAGCAAGGGATACGCCGCCACGACACCGCAGGACCTCGTCGACGCGCTCGGCATCGGCAAGGGCAGCCTCTACAACGCCTTCGGCAGCAAACGGGAGTTGTTCGAGCGGGCGCTGTGCCGGTACCGCGACGGGCAGGCGGTCGCGCTCGTCGAGCTGCTGGAGGCCGGCGGTCCGGTCAAGGAGCGGCTGCGCCGGACGCTGCACCTCCTCGCCGAGATGGACCTCGCCGACCCCGGCCACCGCGGCTGCATGGCCGTCAACACGGCGGCCGAGCTCGGCGCGGAGGACGAACGGGCGGCGGAGCTCGTCCGGCGCATGTTCGACCGTACCGAGGGCGCCTTCCGCGCCCTGGTCGAAGAGGGGCAGCGGACGGGCGAGATCAACGCCGGCCGTGACGCCCGCAGCCTCGGGAGCCTGCTGCTGAACACGGTGATCGGACTGCGGCTCATGGGCCGCGTCGCGGACGGACCGGACCGGCCCGCCCGAGTGATCGACGCCGTCCTCGACGGACTCTGACGGGTCGGCGCCGCTGGTGCCCGGCGGCTGCCACCGCGCTCACCGCGGCCACCCCTGCACTCATTTTGTACCTCAAATTCAAGAACGGGGAACCATGGATCTCAACCTCACCGCCAAGACCGCCGTCGTCACCGGTGCGAGCCGGGGCATCGGCCTGGCGACCGTCCGTTCGCTGGTCGCCGAGGGCGTCCGCGTGGTCGGCGCGGCCCGGACGATCACTCCGGAGCTCCGGGCGACGGGCGCCGTCACCGTCTCCGCCGACCTGGGCACGCCCGAGGGCGTACGGCTCCTGGAGGAGCGCTCCCTCGCCGAACTCGGCGGCATCGACCTGCTGGTGAACAACGTCGGCGCCGGCGACGGCGTCGAGCTGGGCGGCTTCCTCAGCGTGGACGACGACCACTGGCGGGCCGTCTTCGACCTCAACCTCATGAGCGCGGTGCGCGTCTCCCGCTTCGCCCTGCCGAGCCTCGTCGAGCGCCGCGGGTCGATCGTCAACGTCTCGTCGGTCAACTCCCGCCTTCCCGCGGCCGGCCCCGTCGCGTACAGCACGGCCAAGGCGGCGCTCACCGCGCTCGGGAAGTCCCTCAACGAGGAGTTCGGGCCCCAGGGCGTGCGGGTCAACACCGTGTCCCCCGGCGTCGTGCGGACCACCATCTGGGCCGGCCCGGACGGCTTCGGCGGGCAGGTCGCGGCGGCCGCCGGGGTCGAGGACTACGACGCGTTCCTGCGGGACCTGCCGTCGGCCTTCGGTATCACCACCGGGCGGATCACCGAGCCCGAGGAGGTCGCGGCGCTGATCACGTTCCTGTTGTCCGACGTGGCGGGGAACATCTCCGGCGCGGACTACGTGATCGACGGCGGGACGATCAAGGTGATCTGACGCCCGGCGCCGTCGGTGGGGCCCGGCATCGTCGGTGGGGCCCGGCGCCGCCGTTGCCGGCAGCCGCCGCCGGTCAGTACGCGACGGTGAACCGCGCCCCGCGGTGCCGCGGCCGCTCCATCTCGTCCAGCATGGCGATCGCGAAGTCCTGGTACGAGATGGCCGAGACGCCGTCGGGGGCGATCAGCAGCTCGTCGGTGCCCGAGCGGTAGCGGCCGGTCCGTTCGCCGTTCTCCAGCAGGGCCGGCGGGCTGACGTACGTCCACTCGACGTCGGGCCCGGCGGCGCGGACGAGGGCGTACTGGTCCGTGCTCGCCTGGGCGATGGGCCGCCAGGAGGCGGGCACCCAGGCCGGGTCGTCGAGGACGGTCCGGCCGCCGCCGCCCGGGACGGTCAGGCTGCCCGCGCCGCCGACGATCAGCAGCCGGGCACCGGTCCCGGCGACGCCGGCGAGCAGCGCCTTGGTGGCGGTGACCAGGTCCTGTTCCCGG